>CAZIGE010000055.1:0-12120 GCA_964538475.1 uncultured Oscillospiraceae bacterium
GACAATGGGGTCAGGCTCATCACCTGACCCCAACATTTATTATAGAACCTTTTTTCAGTACGGGGACAATCAGCAGCCGCACATGCGGCGGAAAAGCTCCATATATCGACCGGCGGGGACGTTCCAGCTGAAATCCTGCTCCATTTCGCGCTGTTGCAGGGCGTGGAAGCCCGCGCGGTCGTTTCGATACAGATGCACGCAGCGGATGATCGCGGCATAGAAGTCGTCTGCGTTGTAGCTCTGGAAAGTAAAGCCCAGCCCACCGCGGCCGAATTCGTCGCACGGCGGCACGGTGTCGCGCAGGCCACCCGTTGCGTGTACAACGGGGACGGTGCCGTAGCGCATGGCATTCATCTGGCTCAGGCCGCACGGCTCGCTTCGAGACGGCATCAGGTAAATGTCACCGCCTGCGTAAATGCGCGCAGCCAGCCCCAGATCGAAGGTGATCTTCGCGGCGACGCGGTCGGGGAAGCGCAGCGCAAGCTCCCGGAAGAATTCCTCGAACTGCGGCTCGCCCGTACCGAGGATCAGCAGCTGCACATCCTCCTCCCACAACAGTCGCTGTGCGATGCAGCGCAGAAGATCCAACCCCTTGTGTCCGGCCAGACGTGTGACCATCACAAGAAGCGGCGTATCCGCACGCTCCGGCAGGCCGACTTCGTGTTGCAGCGCCGCCTTGCAGGCGGCTTTTCCCTGTATGAAGGACGCTGCGTCGTAATGCGCGGGCAGCGCCGGGTCGTGCGCGGGATCGAAGGTATTCGTGTCGATACCGTTCGTGATCCCTGTCAGCTTCCAGGCCGCATCCGTCAAGATGCCGTCCAGCCCGTGCGCATAATACGGGTACATCAGCTCACGCGCATAGGTTTCCGAGACGGTAGTCACAAGGTCGGCCGTCTCAATGGCACCTTTCATCACGTTCACCGCGCCGCTCATATCCAGACGGCTTCGATATTCCCACGGAAGTGCCAGCACATCGTGGAAGAACTCCGCGCTTGCCCAGCCCTGATATTCGATGTTGTGGATGGTGTACATGCAGCGGGTGTGGGGGAATTGCGCGCGGTACAGGGCGTTGAGGAAGACAGGCACGGTGCCGGTCTGCCAGTCGTTGCATTGCAGCACGTCCGGGATGAATCCGATCGCCGCCAGCGCGTCCAGACAGGCGCGCGAGAAGAATGCGAAGCGCTCGCCATCGTCCATGTCGCCGTAGATCGCGCCGCCGCGCGCGCCGAAGTAATAGTCATTGTCGATGAACAGAACGCGCACGCCGTCGCGGCGGTTTTGCAGTTCCATCACGCCGCAGTATTGATTTCGCCAGCCCAGGCGGACGGTCAGCGTCGTCGCTTGCCGAACGGGATAGGCGGGGTTTTCTTTGATTTTTTTATAATAGGGCAGCACCAGCACCACTTCGTTGCCCGCGATGCGGGAAAGTGCGGCAGGCAATGCCTCCATCACGTCCCCCAGGCCGCCGGATTTGCAGTAGGGTGCGCCTTCGGAGGCCAGAACGGCGATCTTCATACGATCTCTCCTCTTTCGATGATGATGGGATTTTTCTTAGAGCCGATCAGCTGCGCGCCGGGGCGCACGACCACGTCCTTATCCAAAATCACGTTTTTCACGCATGCGCCCTCGCCGATGACCGTGTCGTTCATCACGACGCAGTCCTCTACCGTAGCGTTCGGTGCGACGGAAACGTTGCGGAACAGCACGCTGCCGCGTACCTGTCCTTCCAGCACGCAGCCGTCTGCGACGAGGCAGTTTTCAATGTCGCAGCCCTCGCCGTAGAAGGTCGGCACGCGGTCGCGCACCTTGGTGTAGATGGGATGGTGGTAACCGAACAGGTCGTGGCGTGTGTTTTTGTCGATCAGCGCGAGCGAATTGGAGAAATATTCTTCCACGCTCTCGTTGAACAGTGCCGCGCCCTTGAACTGATAGACATTGACGGAGACGTGTCCCTTCTGCCAGCCGCCGAGGATCAGGTCGCGATCCATATGATACTGGTTATGCGCGATGTTTTCGCGCACCTGCTGCGCCAGCCATTTTTTGCGCAGTACGAAAATGTCCATCGAAGCGAGATATCCTTCCGGCGCAACATAGTCCACCGCGATGTCCTCGACCTCGCCGTCGGCATCGAGCTTCAGCGCCAGATCCAGCTGCTTGCGACCGTTGGCTACGCCCGCTTTGGTCACGACCGTGACATCCTTGCCGGAGGCGATGTGCGCGGCCAGTACCTTTTTCAGGTCGACGTTGGATAAAATGGCCGAGTCGATCATCACGACGTAGTCTTCCTCCGCGCCGTAGGTCAGGAAACTCATGGAGGTGTACAGCGACTCAAGCTTGCCGTGATAGGTGTGCGTTGCGGAAGTGGCGTAGGGGGTCAGAAATTCCAGACCGCCTTCCTCCAGCTCCAGCCCCCACTCTTCGCCCGAGCCGATGTGGTTCATCAGGCTCTGGTAGTTGTGGCGCGAGATGATGCCGATGCGCCGCACGCCTGCAGCGGAAAGATTGCTCAGCGCGAAATCTACCTGACGGTAGCGCCCGCCGAAGGGCAGGCTTGCCATCGTGCGGTTGCGGGTCAGCGCACCCAAGGATGCATCGTTTGTAAAAATAATGCCCGTTACGTTCATGATCGCGTTCCTCCTTACAGCATTTCACCGGGCAAGAGCACGGTGTTGGCCTGCACGACAGCGCCCTTGGAGGTGACGCTGATCTGCTTTGCATCCTGCGGGCCGTATGCGCCGCCGACGACGGCGTTGCGGCAGACCCGACTGTTTTCGCCCAAGATCGCGTGGCGAACGATCGCACCGGACTCGATGACCACACCGGGCATGACCACGCTGTCTTCGATCAGCGCGTTTTCGCCGACGGTGCAGCCCGTGGAGATGACGGAGTGCTTGACCGTGCCGTATACCTCGCTGCCCTCAGCCACGAAGGCGTTGACGATGGCGGCTTTTTCGTCGATAAACGACGACGGCAGCGCGGAATTACGGGCGTAGATTTTGCTGCGCTCGTCGCCGCGGATGTCGAACGCGGGAGCCTTGCCCAGAAGATCCATATTGGCCTCCCAGAGCGAGTCAATCGTGCCCACGTCCTTCCAGTATCCCGTAAAGGGGTAGGCCATCATCTTATGGCCGGAATTGAGCAGCTTCGGAATGATGTTTTTGCCGAAATCGTTGGACGACTCGGGGTCTTCCTCGTCCGCGACCAGCGCATCGTGCAGCACCTTCCAGTTGAACACATAAATACCCATGGAGGCGTTGGTGGATTTGGGCTTTTTGGGCTTTTCCTCGAATTCATAGATGGACTGATCGGGATTGGTGTTGAGAATGCCGAAGCGCGATGCCTCCGCCAGCGGCACATTGCGCACGGCGATGGTACACGAGGCGTTGTGCTTTTCGTGGTAGGCGACCATATCGGCGTAGTCCATTTTGTAAATGTGGTCGCCGGACAGGATCACCACATAATCCGGGTCGAAACGCTCGATGAAATCGATGTTCTGGTAGATGGCGTTTGCCGTGCCCTTATACCAGCCGGATTTTTTGTCGTGCCGTTCATAAGGCGGCAGCACCTGCGCGCAGGAGTGGGTCTTGTTCAACCCCCAGGGCTGGCCGTTGCCGATGTATTCGTTCAGCTCCAGCGGCTGATACTGGGTCAGGATGCCTACGGTGTCGATGCCGGAATTGACGCAGTTACTCAGGGGAAAGTCGATAATGCGGTATTTGCCGCCGAAGGGGACGGCGGGCTTTGCCGTTTTTTCCGTCAGAACTTTCAGACGGCTGCCCTGGCCGCCGGCCAGGAGCATGGCGATCACGCGTTTTTTCTGAAAATACATGGTCAAGACTCCTTATGTTAATTTGATGAGAGCACGTTATTTCTGCGCGGCGGTGCGTTTTGCCGTTTTTCGGCGGAAGATCGTCAGCGACATGGGAGGGATGTGGAAATCACCCTTGAACGGGTACTGCCGATATTCGCCGGGATATGCAGTCACGGGTGCGGGCAGCGAGCCGGTGCCGCCGTATTTCTGCTCGTCCGAGCAGAACACGGGCTCGTACACCCCCGCCTTCGGCAGACCCAGCACATAGCCGTCGCGCGCCACGGGTGTCATGTTCAGCACGATCAGCAGCGATTTTTTCGTTTTGGGGTCAATGCGCTCCCATGCGAGGATGCTGTTGTCCGCGTCGTCGGGCTGTACCCAGCTGTAGCCGTCCCAGTCGGTGTCGTCCGCCCACAGGGGCGAATTTTCCCGATAGAAGCGGTTCAGGTCGCGGTTGTATTGCAGCAGCTTTTGATGCATTTCATAATCGAGCACCGACCAGTCCAGCTGCGCATTATAGTTCCACTCGCTGAACTGTCCGATCTCGCCGCCCATAAAGCACAGCTTTTTGCCGGGCTGCACCATCTGGTAGCCGCGCAGCAGGCGCGTTCCGGCAAATTTCCAGAAATAGTCGCCGGGCTGCTTGCCGATCAGGCTGCCCTTCATGTGCACGACCTCGTCGTGCGAAAGCGGCAGGATGTAGTTTTCCGAGAAAGCGTAGGTCATGGAGAAGGTCAGTTTGCCATGGTGGTATTTGCGGTAGAGGGGGTCTTCCTTGAAATAGCGCAGCGTATCGTTCATCCAGCCCATGTTCCACTTGAACAGGAACCCGAGGCCGCCGTCGGCAGGGGGTGCCGTGACCAGCGGGAACGCGGTCGACTCTTCCGCTGCCATGAGAATGCCCTTTCGCACGGCGAAGCAGGCCGTGTTCAGCTCCCGCAGGAACTCGATCGCCTCCAGATTTTCGCGCCCGCCGAACTTATTCGGCTTGTAGTTGGGGCGATTGTAATCCAGATACAGCATGGAGCTGACCGCATCGACGCGCAGGCCGTCCAGATGGAATTCCTTCAGCCAGTAGACTGCGCAGGAGATCAGGAAGCTTTTCACCTCCGGCTTTCCGAAGTCGAAAATGCGGGTCGTCCAGTCGGGATGCTCGTTCATCATCGGGTCGGACAGCTCGTAGCAGCAGCTGCCGTCGAATTCGTACAGGCCGTAGCTGTCTTTCGGGAAGTGGGCGGGTACCCAGTCGATCAGCACGCCGATGTCGGCCTTGTGCAGGGTGTCCACGAGCATTTTCAGTTCGTCGGGCGTGCCGTAGCGGGCGGTGGGGGCATAGTAGCCCGTGACCTGATAGCCCCAGCTCGGCTCGTAGGGATAGGTCGCCGGCGGCATCAGCTCCACATGGGTGTAGCCCATGTCTTTGACATAGCGCGCCAGCTCCGGCGCGAGCTCGGCATAGGACATGACCGTGCCGTCTTCCTTTCTGCGCCAGGAGCCGAGGTGCAGCTCGTAAATATTGAGCGGACTTTTCCGCACGTCGCGGCGGGCACTGCGGGCGAGCCACAGATTATCGCCCCAGGTATAGTTATCGCGCAGCCAGATCACGCCGGAAGTCTCCGGCACGAGCTGTGTGCGGAAGGCGACGGGGTCGGTCTTGAAGATCTGGCGGCCGTCCGCGGCGGTCACGAGATATTTATAGGCCTGTCCGACCTGCGGATTGGGGCTCCATGCCTCCCACAGGCCGTCGGAGATCTTCGACATCGGCAGGTCTTCGGCGTTCCAGAAATTAAAATCGCCGACCACGGCAACGCGCTGCGCGTGCGGCGCCCAGACGCGGAACACAAAGCCGTCCTGCCCGTCGCAGCGCTCGGGGTGGCATCCCAGGAATTCCCAGGCGTGTGTGGAGGTGCCGTTATGGAAATGATAAATGAATTCACTTTTGGCGTTTGACATAGCTTACATCCTTTCGTAGGCATGCGCGGGGCGTGCGAACTGCCCCACGCATAACATATCACATTTTGCGCGGTAAGGAAAGTGGAAAAATGGCTAAATTATTCCTGAAATTTCTGTCAATTTTACCAATTGACACGGGCGGACACCGAATAATACTGGATATTTCGCCGGTTTTCGACAGAACGCGTGCCTGCGCCGCTCTTTATTGTACGCGCAGTTCGGGAAAAGGTCAAGGAAAACCGTGCGCGCTGCGTGCACGAAAAATGTCGTGCGGTTTTTTGCGCGATGTGCCGGTTTCGCGGGTTTTCTCCTGTATGCCGACCGTACAATGGGGGAAAGGCGAAGCAAAAGGAGGAATTTGCAATGCAATGCCAGAAATTGAAAACGTATATGGAAACGGGGCGGGTGGTGTTCCTGCCCGCGCGGGCGCTGCGGCCGAATCCCGGCCAGCCCCGAAAGACCTTCTCCGAGGAAAATCTGCGCGAGCTGTGCGAGAGCATCCGCTGCCACGGAATCCTGCAGCCCCTGTCCGTGCGGCGGGTGGGGGCAGGCTATGAGCTGATCGCGGGTGAGCGGCGGCTGCGCGCGGCGCAGATGGCGGGGCTGACGGAGATCCCCTGCATCGTGATGACCATGGATGAAAAGGAGTCGTCCATGGCGGCCATGGTGGAAAATCTGCAACGGCAGGATCTGGACTTTGCCGAGGAAGCACGCGGCATCAGCAGCCTGATGACGCACTGGGGCATGAGCCAGGAGCAGGTCGCGCAGCTGCTGGGCAAAAGCCAGAGCGCCGTGGCCAATAAGCTGCGCCTGCTGCGCCATTCCGATGCGGTGATGCAGGCGCTGCTGGAGGCACATCTTTCCGAGCGGCACGCGCGGGCGCTGCTGCGCATCCCGACGGAGGCGGAAAAACTGTCCGTGCTCGCGACCGTTTCCCACCTCGGGCTGAACGTGGCGCAGACCGAACAGTACATCGAAAAGCTCCTGTCGGAGGAAAAGCAGGCAACACCGAGAAAGCCGAATGTCACCGCATTTTTGCACAGCCTGACGCAGTCGCTCTCGCGCATCCAGCGCAGCGGCGTGCCCGCCGTGTCCGAGCGGCGCGAAACGGAGGACGAGATCGTCCTGACCATCACGATCCCCAAATAAACGGGATTTTAGGCGTTGCATTCCTGCCGAAAATGTGCTATAATGGCCAAAAATTTGCCGTGTGTGCGGCGCTTTTGCGCCCATACGGAATAAGGAGGAGAAAGAGATGATTTTCGGCAGACATATCAACCGATATTACCTGAAATATATGGGTTGGCTGCTGCTCGGCCTTGCGTCGCTGATCCTGGTGGACTATCTCCAGCTGGAGATCCCCGCGCTGTACGGCATGGTGCTCGACGGAATGAGCTACGGACAGGTCGAGCTTAACGGGGCACCGTTGCCGTTCGACATGACGTTGTTGCTGGATCAGATCTGTATGCCCATGCTGGGCATCATTCTGGCTATGGTATTCGGCCGTTTTCTGTGGCGGGTGTGCTTCTTCGGCTCTGCGGTGCGGCTGGAGGCCGACCTGCGTAACCGCATGTTCGACCACGCGAAGAATTTGTCCCGCGAATACTATCAGGTCAACAAAGTCGGCGATCTAATGAGCCTGTTCACCAACGATCTGGACACCGTGCAGGAATGCTTCGGCTGGGGCGTGATGATGTTCTTCGACGCGGTGCTGCTGGGCGTTATGGCCGTTGTGGATATGTGGCAGATGAGTCCGGTGCTGACGCTGCTTTCGCTGATCCCGATGGGCTTCCTGATGGCCTCGGCCACTATTGTCGGAAAAAGCCTGACCAGAAAGTGGGATATCCGCCAGGAGGCGTATTCCAAGCTGTCGGATTTCTCGCAGGAGAGCTTCTCGGGCATCGCGGTCATCAAGGCGTTCGTCAAGGAGGCGCGCGAGCTGTGGGCGTTCAAAAAGCTCAACGAGGAAAACGAGCAGGCCAACATCGACCACACCAAGACCAGCGTGCTGTTCCGCGTGATGGTCACGCTGTTTGTCGAGAGTGTCATCTGCATCATTCTCGGCTACGGCGGGTATCTGGTTTATAAGGGGACATTCACGGCCGGGCGGTTGATGGAATTCATCGGCTATTTTGACGCGGTGATCTGGCCGATCATGGCCGTGTCCGAGCTGATCGACATGACCTCGCGCGGCAAAGCTTCGCTGCTGCGTATCGGCCAGCTGCTGGACGCGCCCATCCATGTGCAGGATCGGCCGAACGTCCGCCCGCTGCCGCAGGTGCGCGGCGATATCGAGTTCCGCGACCTCTCCTTCCGCTATCCCGACGGGGAGTTCGATGCGCTGAAGCACATTTCCTGCACCATCCGTGCGGGCGAAAGCGTCGGACTGGTCGGCAAGACCGGCTCCGGCAAGACCACGCTGGTGGATCTGATCCTGCGCACCTACAACGTGCCCGACGGTACGCTGTTCGTGGACGGGAACGATGTCAACGATATCTCCATCCATGATCTGCGCGCGGCCTGCGCCTATGTGCCGCAGGATAACTTCCTGTTCTCCGACACCATTGAAAACAATATCGCCTTCGGCACGCGCCGCGGCGATCATGAGGCGGTCGCGACGGCGGCGCGTCTTGCGGATATCCACAGCAACATCAGCGAATTCCAGCGCGGCTATAACACCGTGCTCGGCGAGCGCGGCGTGACCGTCTCCGGCGGCCAGAAGCAGCGTATTTCCATCGCCCGCGCCCTGATGAAGGATGCCCCCATCCTGATCCTGGACGACAGCGTTTCCGCCGTGGATACCAAAACGGAAAAGACCATTCTGGACAACCTCAGTGCGACCCGCGCGGGCAAAACCACGATCCTGATCGCCCACCGCATTTCCACCATCGAGAAGATGGACAAGATCCTCTTTATCGAGGACGGTATGCTTGCGGCGGCGGGCACGCATGAGTCGCTTTACGAGACTTGCGCGGAATACCGCAAAATGGTAGACCTGCAACGTCTGGAGGAGGAAGGAGGCGCTTACAATGCATGAATACCTTCCCATTCTGATCGCCGGTGCGATCATCGGCGTGTTTACGAGCGTGTTTTTCGTGTGCTACTGCATCGCGCGCAGACAGAAGGAGGATATGACCGACCGCGAGCGCAATATGACCGACCGCGAGATCGTCACCCGCCTGCTCAAATACGCCACGCCGTACCGCAAGCAGTTCCTGATCGTATTTTTCATCATGCTGTTTTCCATCGCGTATGAGCTGATCTCTCCGCTGCTGATGGGAAAGATCCAGACCCTGCTCGCCACGCAGGGCTTCGAGCTTTCGCAGCTGTATGCGCTGGTTGGCGTATACGCGGGCATTTTGGCGGTGTCGCTGGTGTGCACCTATTTTCAGGCCATGATCCTGCAAAAGGTGGGGCAGAAGATCCTGTCGCAGATCCGTCTGGATGTTTTCACCCACGCCGAGCAGCTCAGCCATGAGCAGCTGAACAATATCCCGGTCGGCAAGTTGGTCACGCGTGTGACCAACGACCCCAACGCCATCAGCTATATGTTCACCAACATTCTGGTCACGATGCTGAAAAATTCCATGCTGATCGTCGGCATTCTGGGGGCGATGCTGCTGGTGAACTATATGCTCACGCTGGTGGTGCTGTGCTTCGTGCCGTTCGTGGTACTGTTCACGGTGATCTTCCGTCAGTTCAGCCGTCGGGTGCATCGCAGCGTCAGCAATTCGACCACGGCCATCAATACCTACCTTTCCGAAAACCTCTCCGGCATCAAGATCACGCAGATCTTCAACCAGGAGGATGCGAAAATGGAGGAATTCGTCCGCCGCAGCGACGAGCTGAAGCGGGCAAAGTATAACCGCATGTTCGTCTTCGGTATTTTCCGCCCGATGGTGTACATGCTGTTCATCACGTCGAACCTGTGCCTGTTCTATTTCGGCGCAAAGGGCTACATCCGCAACACGAGCTTCCTCGGCCAGACGGTAACGGCGGAGACGGTAACGATCTTCTACGGCTATATTTCCCGCTTCTTCAACCCCATCCAGACGCTGGCGGAGCAGTTCGATATGCTCCAGCGCAGCTTTGCCTCCGCGGAAAAGATCTTCACCGTGCTGGACATGGTGCCCGAGGTGGTCGACGAGCCCGACGCGATCGAGCCGGAGACGATCCGCGGCGAGATCGAGTTCCGCGATGTCTGGTTTGCCTACAAGCCGGATGAATGGGTGCTCAAGGGCGTGTCGTTCCATGTGCAGCCGGGGCAGACCGTGGCCTTCGTCGGCTCGACCGGCTCGGGAAAGACCACGATCCTGAGCCTGATCTGCCGCAATTACGACATCCAGAAGGGACAGATCCTGATCGACGGCATCGACATTCGAAAGATCAGGATCGCAGCCCTGCGCCGCCGCTTCGGCCAGATGCTACAGGATGTCTTCCTGTTCTCCGGGGATATCCGAAGCAATATCGTGCTGCGCGCGGAGGACATTACCGACGAGCAGGTGATGGAAGCGTGCCGCTATGTCAACGCCGACGGCTTCATCGGCAAGCTGGAAAAGGGGCTGGACGAGCCGGTGCGCGAGCGCGGCAACAACTTCTCCGCAGGACAGCGCCAGCTGCTGTCGTTTGCGCGGACGATCGTCCACAAGCCTGCCGTCATGATCCTGGACGAAGCCACCGCCAATATCGACACGGAGACAGAGCTTCTGATCCAGGATTCGCTGGAGCGGATGCGCAATATCGGCACCATGCTGATCGTAGCACACCGCCTGTCCACCATCCAGCATGCGGATAACATCATCGTGCTGTCGCATGGGCAGATCGTGGAGCAGGGCACGCACCAGCAGCTGCTGCACCAAAAAGGCCGCTATTATAATCTGTATACGCTGCAATATCGCAAAAATCAGCTCGCCGAAGGCTGAGAAACCGCCATTCCCCCGCGCTTGCGACGGGGGGAACCCCAAAAAACCGAAAAGATCCCCCCGCTTCCTGCTTTTTTGCGGAAGCGGGGGGACATTTTTACTTAATTACACCTTTTTGCAGGATGATATTGGCGTAGATCTCCGTTTCGCCGGTCTGCACGATGCAGTAGCAGTCCTTTGCTTCTTCATAGAAGCGGAAGCGGTCGATGTTGCCGACGGCCTGCGCGCCGCGCGGGTCGTGCTTTGCGACGATCTGCTTATAGGTGTCCCAGACAGGGATGTCCAGCTCCCTGTCGCAGTCCATTTTTTCCATCAGGATCGCAGGCGTCTGCACATAGGTGTCCAGCGGGATCACCTGCAAAATGGCATCGAGCAGTTCCGGCACGCCGTGGCCGTCCGCGCGAAGGAAGATCGCGCCCTTTGCTTTGGCCATCGCAGCGCCAGGGAAATTCCCGTCGCCCAGGCAGATGCGGTCGCTGTGTCCCATCTCCGCCAGAACCTTCAGCAGCTCGGGCGAGAGGATCGGGGGGATATTTTTCAACATAGCGGTTTCCTCCAAAGCCCCGCACGGCGGCGACGCGCGCCGCCGATGCACGGGCGGGTGATATTATTTGTAGAGCGGGCCGTAAGCGGCGCAGGCGCGGTAGTCCTGTCCTTCTTTGTCCATGCCGAATGCGTTCCAGCAGGCGGGGCGATAGATCTGCTCATCGGGTACGTTATGCATACACACGGGGATGCGCAGCATCGAGCACATGGTGATCAGATCCGCGCCGATGTGACCGTAGGAGATCGCACCGTGGTTTGCGCCCCAGTTCATCATGACCTCGTAAGCGGTCTTGAACGGGGAGCCTTCCTTGCCGTCGCAGCGGGGGGCGAACCAGGTGCACGGCCAGGTGGGGTTGGTGCGCTCCATCAGCTTGTCGGAGACTTCCTCGGGCAGGTTGACCGTCCAGCCTTCGGCGATCTGGAGCACGGGGCCGAGCCCCTTGACCATATTCAGGCGGATCATGGTGCAGGGCATTTCGGCACGGGTGGTATAGTGGCTGGAGAATCCGCCGCCGCGGAAATTGTCAAAGCCCGCTTCACACCAGACGGTCGCGTCGGTCATCTTGCGGATATCTTCGTCCGTGACCTCCCACCATTTTTTCATCACGGCGTTGCCGTTTTCGTCGGTGCAGACACCGGAGGCATCCAGACAGGCTGCGCCGGAGTTGAGCAGGTGGATGATACCGTTTGCCTCGGCGGCCTTGCCTTCGAGCTTATAGCCGGTCACGCGCTCGGTCGCTTCGCCGGACCAGTAGGTGCGCACGTCGGCGAAGATCTGGGCGCGGTGGGTCAGCAGGCGCATCATCAGCATACCCATGCCGTTGAGAATGTCGTTTTCGGTCGCGAGCGTGAACGGCTCACGCGCGCCCTCGTAGTCGAACGTAGAGG
>CAZIGE010000056.1:0-11854 GCA_964538475.1 uncultured Oscillospiraceae bacterium
GCTGAATGGGGCTGTAAGCGGTGAAGCCTTCGCCCAGCATGACCGCATCCACAATAGCCTGAGAGTCGATAGCGTAGTTGATAGCAGGGATAATGTCTGCGTTTTTCTGCCAGAATTCGTTCCAGAAGTTATACAGAATGCCGCGGTAGTCGGCAGTTTTCATGCTGTAAACAGTCAGGTTTTTGGAATTCTTGAAGGCTTCCGCATCCTTGGGGGTGACCTGTGCCAAATTCAGCTCGCCGCCCAGCAGCTGCAATGCCTTGGCACTGTCGTCGGTGACGATCTTGAAGATGACGGTGTCGATCTTGGCAGCACCGGCAAAGTAGCTGTCGTTCTTTACCATGGTGATGGCCTGCCCCACATCCCAGCTTTCCAGCTTATAAGGGCCGGTGCCGATGGGGTTCTTGAAGTAATCGGATTCCCACATATCCTCACCTGCCAGACAGTGCTCGGGCAGAATGGACATGGTCATGTAGTCGAGGAATGCATAGTTGGGCTCGGACAGGACGAAAGCGACCTCGGTGTCGGAGATGACCTTGATTTCCTTAACTTCTTCGTAGTTGGGGGCATTTTCGGACTCGTTATCGGGGTTCATGATGGCCTCAATGGTGAACTTCACGTCCTCGGCGGTGAACTTTTCCCCGTCGTGCCACTTTACATCGCTGCGCAGCCGGAAGGTATAGGTCATGGTCGCTTCATCGTAGCTCCAGCTCTCTGCCAGAGAGGGCACGAGATCACCGTTGCCATCACGCTTGACCAGGCTGTCAAACAGCAGGTGCTTGATCTCGCAGTGCTCGTTCATAATGGGATTGATGGAGTCGTAGTCGCCGGAGCCGTAGATCAGGGTTTTGCCGGTGTCCCCGGTGCCGGTGCAGGCCGCCAGGCTCAGAAGCATGACCGTCGCCATCAGAAGCGCAAAAATTTTCTTCATTTCCAATTTTGTCCTTTCTTTTTTCGGCAGGACGGTGTATAATGATCGTGCCTGCCTTTATTTTTCGTTTTGGGTCGGCATTGCCCCGATGTCGTGCCGGCGATGTCGGGGCAGCTTTTTATATTGTAACAACATTTTGGCGAAACGGAAGCCCCCCAGGGGGATGGAAATTGCCGTCATCGCGGAAAAATCGGAAAATTGGAGGAAACAGCTTCCATAAAAATTAGAATAAGCCGTGAAAATCCGATGAACACTTGGATTTTCACGGCTTTATGTTTGCCTGAATTTCAGAATGATCTGCTTTGAGGCAGCCCCTCTTTTATTAGGATGCTAGTTGTTACTTTCCTGATATTTTCCCATAACTTCTTCGTGGTCGTTCTCGCGCAGGAAGCGTTTGATCAGAAACCCCAGGAAGTAAGGAAAGGTATAAAACTTTCCATTGAAGACAATGTTGCGATTTGCCAGCTTGATTCCATAGCGGACATCTAAATATTTATCCTTGCCGATCAGTGCATTTAGGGAAGGGGTGGATCCATCTACGGCCTTTACCTCCACGGGAATCAGAGAATTTGCATCACGAACAAAGAAATCCATTTCCAGCGTACCTTTTTCATTCCGATAGAAATACAGCGTATATCCTTGTTTGACCAGCATATCCGCAACGACATTTTCATAGATAGCACCCTTATAGGTGTTGAAATTCTTGTTGTTGCGAAGATCCTCCTGCACTTCCTCGTCCAGAGAACCGATCAGCAGCCCTGTATCCCGGTAATAGATTTTGTAATTGTCCGGGTCATAGTTGCCCTTCAGCGGAAGCTCCGGCAGTTCCAGGCAATGACATACATTGATAATTCCCGCATTGTCCAGCCATTCCACTGTACCGACATAATCCCGGTTCCGGGCATTTCGGGCGATTTTGGATATCTGGAACTTCTTGTTGTCCTTCCCCAGAAATGCAGGAATTTTGCGATATACGCTCAATATCTTTCCTTTGTCCAGACCGGCAGCATACTTTGTTATATCCTCCTCGTAGTCCAGAAGAATTTGTTTCTGCATTTTCAGCGTTCCGCCGTAATGCTTCTGCTGAACAAAAGCGAAAACAATGGCAGGCATACCGCCCAACACCATATACTCCCGAAAATTCTCCAGCATCACATCATACTCGGTTTTCGTCAGTGGAGTCAGAGACAGCATACTCTGGTACATGGATTCGATTTGGGCTTCCTTATAGCCTTTGGCCCACAGAAATTCCTCGAAATCCAAAGAGTACATTTCCACATCTTCCTTGGAGCCGACACTGTTGGATTCGATCTCGTTGTAGTTGATACCCATGAGTGAGCCGGAACAAATCACATCATATCTGCCATCTTGGCGGAAGGATTTCAAGCTGGTGGCACAGTTGATGCAGTCCTGCAGCTCGTCAAAGAAGATCAATGTTTCACCGGGGATAAATTCAAGATCCGGGTTACGAAGGGAGATATTCTTGAGAATGGTATCTACCTCAAATCCGTCATCGAAAATATCCTTATACTGCTTTTGCAGTACAAAATTGATTTCCACAAGGGATTTATAGTGATTTTCTGCAAAATGCTCGATGGCTTCGGTTTTGCCGATCTGTCTGGCTCCCTTGACGATCAAGGGCTTATGGCCGGGAGTGTTTTTCCATTCCACAAGAACGGTATCGATTTTCCTTTTTAGCCGTTGCTCCATACTGCTCACCTCATGAACAAAGATCGGCAATATTGTATCACAAAATTCCGAGTCTATCAAGCATATATTTCACAAAAATCCATTCGTCGTGACAAGAAAACTTCACAAAATTCCCGGCAAAACTACACCGGGCTTCACATTTCTTCCCTTACCCTTGAGAGATAGGGCATAGGATCGGAGAGCTGGATCCACCCGAATGGTGCCCCAACCCAGCAGGATCAGACCAACGGCACAGATGAGGCCGAAGCTGAAAGAACCTGTTCAGTTTGTAAATCCTTTTTGTTTTTTATACTGTCTACTTGACAGGGGTATATTAGAAAATGTCGACTTGTGTTGCGATATCGATAAATTTACAGCCCGACATGGCAGAATGTGCTTACAGCCTCTTGACTGTGGCCTGCAAATATAGTATTATAATACAAACAAACGGTCGAGAGGTGGTGGGCGTGTGGATACAAAGCGGATGAAGCATGCGTCTGAGTGGTTTTACAGCACCGTATTCCGTGATGAAGCCATAGCACCTAAGCCCTATGCCCCTGTTGAAAAACTCCCCTCCCTGCTCCGCGCCGCCCGCTCTTTGGAAAACAGTCCAAACGGTTCCTATCGATCCCGAGAGTCAGTTTTTTTGAAGCAGGCAAAGCTGCTGGCGAACTACGAGGATGATTACCGTTTTTCTTCAAATGTCGTTCATTATTACCCTACCTATCAGTCTCTGACCGACCCCGAACTGCGCGGGTATTTTACCTGGCGAACCGCGCTGCGCAGGGGCGATGTGCAGAAAACTTCCCTTTCCTTTGCCTTCCTGTACATTTACGAGCTTATCAATAAGATCGGCGTTTCGTCGCCCCTTGAGGGCTATCGAAAGCTGGCGGACTTTCGGGATGCCTACGGGCAATTGGACAGCAGGATCCTGCCATACCTGAAAAGGTGGATGACAGATTATGTCGCGTACTACGGTCTGGATGCCGATCTGCTTGAGAATACCCCGCAGGTCATCTTTGATCGGAGCCTTGCCGTTCTGGATCGGATTGCAGAGCAGGATGAAGCGACGGTCATGTGCGCTCTGAAGCAGCTGGCACCCAAATGGCTGTCCCGTTCCCGATTCTATGCGCAGTACCGCGCTGACTGTGATACCGTCATTGTCCGCGTGCTGCGCGGGATATCCGACCACTATGCCCGGCACACCAACCGAACTATGGTGGAACAGTTCCTCGGAAAGCAATATCGGTATCCGAGACGCCTCTTTTGCGACGCAGTATTCTGCGACCCTCTGAAGATACGAAACTACGAATTCGCCGTGGACGAGCGCTGCATATACCGATGTCAGAACGGTCAGTGGACTGTCACCGGGTACATGCTTCCCCTGTGCCCCGCCGACAAGCTTGAAGACTTGCTAAAGGCCATCGATGCCGTAATGCGGGAAGAATACGGTTACAAGCACCCGATAAAGTATACTGCCGAGACAAAGTGGCTGATCAAACTGATCCGCGAAGAGGCGCAGGCACTTCTTCGCGAGAAAAAAGCCGCCGAAGCAAAGAAGATCACCATCGACTATTCTCAGCTGGCAAAGATCCGTCGGGAGGCTGCTGTCACCCGGGACAAGCTGACCGTAGAAGATGAAACGGAAGCGGACGAGGTCGAAGAAGCGATGCCTGTGCAGGATGCCGCACCCGCTGCGCAGCCGCTTTTCGGATCATCGGACGCAGATCATCCCTTAAGCGCGCCGGAATATCGGCTGCTGCAGTGTCTGCTGTACGGAAGAAGCACCGCATGGGTACAACAGGAAGGCTATATGCTATCCGTCTTAACGGACAGCATCAACGAAAAACTGTATGATATCTTTCTGGACTCCGTGCTGGACGATACGTCGGCACCGATCAAAGACTATACGGAAGATTTGAAAGAGATGGTAACGCCATGAAAATACCGAAAAGAATCGCACAGACTCTGATCAATTCCCTGAAAGGCGGTGTCGTCCCCCGCGTCGGCCTGCAGTATGTGACAGTCGGCCGAACCCGTGAGATCGACGCCCTGCTGCGGGATGTGGAGATCATCGCGGACGGCGGTGCCTCCTTCCGCTTCCTTATGGGAAAATACGGCAGCGGTAAAAGTTTCCTGCTTCAGACCATTCGAAATTATGTGATGGCTAAGAACTTTGTCGTGCTGGATGCGGATCTTTCCCCGGAGCGTCGTCTTCAGGGGACCCGTGGGCAGGGTCTTGCTACCTACAAAGAGCTTGTCCGCAATATGTCCACAAAGACCAGACCAGAGGGCGGTGCCCTGAGTCTGATTCTGGATCGCTGGATCAGCAATGTTCAGCAGGAGGTCATGACGGAGGCGCAGCTCAGTATAACTGATCCCGCCCTCACGCAGCTGGTAGAAAAGAAGATCTCTACCGTGATCTGCTCCCTCAACGAGATGGTCCACGGCTTTGATTTTGCCCGATTGCTGACGCTGTACTACCGGGCCTATGTGCGCGGGGACGACGAAACCAAGGCCGCCGTCCTCAAGTGGTTTCGCGGTGAGTATACCACCAAAACGGAGGCGCGGCAGGAGCTTGGTGTCAATATCGTCATCACCGACGACGACTGGTATGAATACCTGAAGATCTTCGCCGCTTTTCTAAAGCAGGCCGGGTATGCGGGCATGCTGGTGCTCATTGACGAGCTGGTAAACATCTACAAGATCCCCAATGCCATCACCCGTCAGTATAACTACGAAAAAATCCTGACCATGTACAACGATGCCATGCAGGGCAAGGCGCAGTACATCGGCTTTATCCTCTGCGGCACGCCCCAGTGTATGGAGGATCCCCGACGGGGCGTTTACAGCTACGAGGCATTGCGCTCCAGACTGGCCGAGGGTCGCTTTTCCGCGGAACATAAGGATCTGCTGTCCCCCGTGATCCGTCTCCTTCCCCTGACGAACGAAGAAATGCTGATCCTCATTGAAAAGCTGGCAGATATCCACGCGGGACTTTATGAATACCGGCAGATCGTGACCCAGCAGGACATGGTGGATTTCATTGAGATCGAATTTTCCCGCATCGGCGCGGATACCCATATCACACCCCGCGAGGTCATTCGCGATTTCATTGAAGTTCTGGACATCATCTATCAAAATCCGGGCATGAAGGTGCGCACCCTGCTGGGCAGCGACAGCTTTACCTATGCCCGAAATACGGTCAGTGAGGAACCCACCCACGCCGAATTCGCGGAATTTGATTTGTAGAGGTAGCATATGAGCACCTTTGACCGTTACGCACCCTTTGTGCAGGAATATATCTACCGCAACCGCTGGGAAAATCTGCGTGCCATCCAGGTGGCTGCGGCGGATGCCATCTTCAACACCGACGAAAATGTCCTGCTGACCGCATCCACTGCCTCCGGCAAAACGGAGGCAGCCTTTTTCCCGATCATCACGCTGTTTTCCGAAGATCCCCCTTCCTCTGTCGGCTGTATCTATATAGGCCCTTTGAAAGCCCTGATCAATGACCAGTTTTCCCGACTCAACGATCTCTGTGCGGAGGCGGATATCCCGATCTGGCATTGGCACGGAGATGTTGCCCAAAGCCACAAGAGCCGCCTTATGAAACACCCTTCCGGCATTTTGCAGATCACGCCGGAGTCTCTGGAGGCGATCCTCCTGCACAAACACGCTGCTGTTCCCAAGCTGTTTGGCGATCTGCGGTTCGTGGTCATAGATGAAGTCCATTCCCTGCTGCGTGGCGACCGTGGCGGACAGACTCTGTGCCTGATCGAACGGCTGAGCCGCATAGCAGGCGTGAACCCCCGCCGCATCGGCCTTTCCGCCACCATCGGCGATCCCGAGAGGACGGGCGAATTTCTGTCGCTTGGCACCGGCCGCAGGACGATCATTCCAAGGATCGAAGCAAAGGGCAGCAAATGGCGCCTGAGCATGGAGCATTTCTATGTAAAGGATATTCAGGCCGCCGAAGGCAAAGAGGTACGCGGGGCCCTTCCCGTTTTGGAAGAAAAGACAGCGGAAGCACCCGAAAATGCAGATCCCGGCATCGGTTACATCTACGAGCATACCCGGGGCAAGAAGTGCCTCGTATTCGTCAACTCCCGTGAAGAATGCGAGAGCGTCACCACCACGCTTCGGCAATACTGCGAATTGCAGAACGAGCGCGACCGTTTTCTCATTCACCACGGCAATCTGTCCGCTTCCTATCGGGAAACAGCAGAATGTGTCATGAAAGACGAGTCCCAATATATGACCACCGTGACCACTGCCACGCTGGAGCTGGGCATCGACATCGGCCGACTGGAGCGCGCCTTCCAGATCGATGCCCCGTGGACCGTGTCTTCCTTCCTGCAACGCATGGGGCGCACGGGGCGACGGGAAAGTCCGCCCGAAATGTGGTTCGTGATGCGTGAAGACGAACCGGAAGCCCGCGCCATGCTTCCCGCAACGATCCCCTGGAAACTGCTGCAGGGCATCGCCCTTGTGCAGCTGTATCTGGAAGATCGATGGTGTGAGCCGCCAAGACTGGATCGGTTTGCATACAGCCTTTTATATCACCAAACCATGTCCACCCTTGCTTCCTGCGGAGAATTATCGCCCGCAGCGCTGGCGGATCGGGTGTTGCGGCTGCATTACTTTCACCGTGTCTCGCGGGAGGACTATAAGATACTTCTCCGACATCTGCTCAAAACCGACCACATTCAGCAGACGGAGCAGGGCGGCCTGATCGTAGGTCTTGCCGGTGAACGGGTCGTTAACTCCTTTAAGTTTTACGGTGTCTTCGTAGAAAGCGAAGAATACACCGTCCGCAGCGAGTCTCAGGAGCTGGGCACGGTATGCCTGCCTCCGCCCGTGGGCGAGAAGCTGGCCATCGCAGGCCATGTTTGGGTAGTTCTGGAGGTAGACCACAAGCGCCATCTGGTGTACTGTGAGCAGGTCAAGGGAAGTATTCCCGCCTACTTCGGAGAGTGCCCCGGAGATCTGCATACCAAGATATTACAGCGGATGCGCCGTGTGCTGAAAGAAGACAGGCAGTATCCCTATCTGATGCAGAATGCCGTCGCGCGGTTAGCGCAGGCGCGCTACACGGCAGCGCATTCCGGCGCAGCGGATACACCGCTCATTCATCTGGGTGGCAATATGTGGTGTTTGCTCCCATGGGTGGGGACTTATGCCTTCCTGGCAATGGAGCGTTTTCTGAAAATCAAGTGCGGTGATCGTCTTGGGCTGAAGAATTTCGACTCCGCCCGCCCCTACTACATGCAGTTTACCATGAAGGTATCGGAAGAAGACTTTTACCGCATTGTCCGCGAGGAGATCTGCAAGCCCATAGAGCCGCAGGAACTGGTTTATCCCAAAGAGCTCCCGCTCTTTGATAAGTACGACGAGTACCTGCCCGAAGAACTGGTGCGCAAAGGTTTTGCATGCGGCGTTCTGGATACGGAAGGTATGAAGGAAGCGATACTCGGCTGGCCACGCGCATGAGAAACGCGGGAACGACGTTGACCGGACAGAAAGATCCGACATTCGCAGAGAGCGCCGCCGAAAAATGCCCGTCCCGATGCAATCCATCCCCCCTGTTTAAGTCGCCCTGATACACGCAGCGGGGGAGCTTCGCGATCGCGGGCATTTTTCTGCGGCATCCTGTAAAACGCACCCGTTTCGCCCGTCGGCCTCGGCGAAATCTGCCGCAAATATGCGCAATTATTTTGCGGTTCGACGGGATGCAGAAAAAAATCATCTTTTTTGAAAAAAGTGCTTGCATTTTCGTGCAAGGTGTGGTAGTATATTCAGGCGTCAGGCGACGCGAATAAAATATCCGGGTGTGGCGAAGTTTGGTATCGCGCTTGAATGGGGTTCAAGAGGCCTCGAGTTCGAATCTCGACACTCGGACCACAGGACTGTTGCAAATTGCGGCAGTCCTGTTTTTTTGTGCGTTGCGTTTCTCCCGAAACGGCATACGCGGCGGAATATTCCGGTTGAAAAAGTTGCGCGCGTGTGCTATATTTTTCCATGGAAAACGGTTCGCGGCGGGGCAAAGCCGCCCCGACACGCCTGTAACGGAAAGGTTGTATGGATATGCATATCATGAACTCCCCTGCCTATGATGCGGCGCAAAAAAAAGCCGAAGCATTGCTGAAAAAAATGACGCTGACCGAAAAGATCGGCCAGCTCTCCCAATTCGGAACTTCGATCTACTCCGATGACGAGCAGACCTACGGCGACCATTTTGCGGAAGGCAAAGTCGGCGCGTACCTGACGATCAGGGGTGCATCCCACACCAACGACATCCAGCGCGCTCTGCTGCACGCCACGCGCCTGCCCATCCCCGCCCTGTTCGGCGACGATGTGATCCACGGCTATCGCACGACATTCCCGACACCGCTGGCGCAGTCGTGCTCCTGGAGTCCCGAGCTGACGCGCGAGGGTTGCGAAGTCGCCGCGCGCGAAGCATACCGCGCGGGGCTGAAATGGACGTTCTCACCCATGGTGGACATCGCGCGTGACCCGCGCTGGGGGCGCATCATGGAGGGTTACGGCGAAGATACCTATCTGTGCTCCCGCTTTTCCGAAGCCGCCGTGCGCGGCTATCAGGGCGACGGTGAGCAGCTCGAAAAGGATCATATCCTCGCCTGCATGAAACACTTCATCGCCTACGGCGCGTGCATCGGCGGTCGGGATTATAACTCCGCCGAGCTGTCGATGCAGGCCCTGCACGATACTTACCTGCCCCCGTTCCGCGCGGGCATCGACGCGGGCGCGGCGACTGTGATGTCGGCTTTTGAGGATCTCAACGGCGTTCCCGCGACCGCCAACCGCTACTGGCTGACGGATGTGCTGCGCGGGCAGCTGGAATTTCGGGGCTTCGTGGTGTCCGATGCGGGCGCGGTGCACGAGCTGATCCCGCACGGACTTGCCGAAACAGAGCGGGACGCGGCGCGTCTGGCCTACGGCGCAGGCTGCGATATGCTCATGGCGGGCGATCTGTACAACGATCACCTGCCGCAGCTGCTGGAAGACGGCACGATCACGCCCGAGCAGGTGGATGCTTCCGTGCTGTCGATCCTGACGCTGAAATACCTCTGCGGGCTGATGGACGAGCCGCTGGTGGACGAAAACGGCGAAGACTGTTTCTTCTGCGCGGCGCACATGGACGCGGCGCGGCGCAGCGCGCGCGAAACGGCGGTGCTGCTGGAAAACGACGGCATTTTGCCCCTGTCCCCCGCGGATATGCACGGGAAAAAGATCGCGCTGGTCGGCGCGCTGTCCGGCGAAGCGGGCAAGCGCCATCTGCTCGGAAGCTGGAGCTGCGAAAGCGACCCGACGCGCACCGTTTCGATCGAAGAGGGGCTGCGCGCGGCCTACGGCGCGGACACGCAGATCGTCCACCTGCACGGCTGCGACATCACCTGCGGCGACGACGCGCGGGAAAAAGCCGCGCAGCGCGAAAGCATCCGCGTTGCGGCCGAGGCCGCAGCGCAGTGCGATGTGATCGTCCTGACGGTCGGCGAGGAAGCGGATATGGCGGGCGAAGCCGCGAGCCGCGCGGAATTGGGGCTTCCGGGCTTGCAGGGCGAGCTGGCAGACGCGATGATCGCAACGGGCAGACCCGTCGTCCTGCTGGTCAGCGCGGGGCGACCGCTGGTCCTGACCCCCTACGCGCACCGCGTTTCCGCGCTGATGCTGATCTGGCAGATGGGCAGCGCCGCGGGCGCAGCGGTCGCAGACCTGCTCACGGGCGCGGTGTCGCCGTCCGGCCACCTGACCACGTCGCAGCCTGTGTCCGTGGGGCAATTGCCGATCTACTATGACCATGTCAATACAGGTCGCCCCGCGCTGGACAGATGGCGTTTCGAGTCGAAATATGCCGACTGCCCGCATGAGCCGCTCTATCCCTTCGGCTACGGGCTGTCGTACACGAGCTTTGCATACGAAGATATCCGCCTCTCGGCGCACGAAATGCCGCGCGACGGGGAGATCACGGTCAGCCTGACCGTGCGCAACACCGGCAAATGCGACGGTGCGGCGGTCGTGCAGCTGTATATACGCGATCTTGTCGGCAGCCGCGTGCGCCCCGTCAAGCAGCTTAAGGGATTTGAAAAGGTTCACCTTGCCGCAGGCGAAGCACGTTCGGTGGCGCTTCGGCTCCCCGCTTCCGCGCTTGCATTCCACGACCCGAACATGGCGTGCGTAGTCGAGCCGGGGCAGTTCAAGCTCTGGATCGGCGAAAACTGCGCCGACGAGCGATACGGGTTCGATTTCCGCATCGTCTGACCGCGTCTTGTCCCCCTACGCTGATACGCCGCACCATGGCTCCCTTGTGTAAAGGGAGCTGTCACGTGAACAGCGTGACTGAGGGATTGTACTTTTCGCAAAAAGTTGGAATATTTGCGAAAATCGGTAGCGATACAGTCAACCCCTCCGTCAAAAATCAGAGATTTTTGCCACCTCCCCTTACACAGGGGAGGCTTTGGCGCGGGAGCGCCCTCGGCTCCCTTGTGTAAAGGGAGCTGTCACGTGAACAGCGTGACTGAGGGATTGTACTTTTCGCAAAAAGTTGGAATATTTGCGAAAATCGGTAGCGATACAGTCAACCCCTCCGTCAAAAATCAGAGATTTTTGCCACCTCCCCTTACACAGGGGAGGCTTTGGCGCGGGAGCGCCCCCGGCTCCCTTGTGTAAAGGGAGCTGTCACGCGATCAGCGTGACTGAGGGATTGCCGTTTATTATAATCTGAAAAAATTGCAAAAAGGAGGATCGTAATGCAGCCAAAGCATAACAAGCAGCTTGTTCCGTTTGCAAAACAATTGCGAAAAGAAATGACAAAAGAAGAGCGCCATCTCTGGTATGATTTTCTGCGCACCTACCCGATCCGTTTTACGCGACAGAAAGTACTCGGGAAATATATTGCGGATTTTTACTGCGCGGAAGCACGGCTTACGATCGAATTAGATGGTTCTCAGCACTATGAGGATGGAAATTCCGAAAAAGATGCGGCACGTACGGCATTTCTCGAACAATATGGTTTACGGGTTATTCGCATTCCAAATAACGAAGTTAACAGGAATTTTCGTGGGGTTTGCGAGTATATCGACAGTGAAGTCAGACAATCCCTCAGTCAGCTTCGCTGACAGCTCCCTTTACACAAGGGAGCCATGGCGCGGCAGCATCAAAGCCTCCCCTGTGTAAGGGGAGGTGGCAAAAATCTTTGATTTTTGACGGAGG
>CAZIGE010000057.1:0-11613 GCA_964538475.1 uncultured Oscillospiraceae bacterium
CTGCTGGCCGCCGGAAAGAGAATTGATATGGCGGTTTTCATAGCCTTTCAGGCTGACGATCTCCAGCATTTCGTGGACGCGGCTGTCGATCTCGTCTTTGGGCAGCTTGCGCAGGCGCAGGCCGAAGGCGATATTGTCATACACATCCAGATGCGGGAAAAGGGCGTACCGCTGAAACACGGTGTTGATCTGGCGCTTATACGGCGGCACATCGTTGATGGTCTTGCCGTCGAATGTCACGGTTCCGGAAGTCGGCGTCAGAAAGCCGCCGATAATGCGCAGTGTGGTGGTTTTTCCGCAGCCGGACGGCCCCAGCAGCGTGAGAAATTCATGGTCGTTAATGTAAAGATTGATAGCGTCAAGTATACGCTCCCCGTCGAACTCCATGGTAAGATCCCGGAGTCGGATGAGTTCTTTGGACATTATCATCCCCCGTTTCTGTGTGTTTTGCGTCAAAATATGACAAATACAACTATATCGTAAAATTCCCGAATGTCAATCCATTTTCCCGTAAAAACTGAAATTTGCCGTTTATTTTTTGGCGATGTTGCGCAGCGCTATGCAAAATTATTTCATTTTTTCCAAAAGCAGGTTTAATCCCGCAGAAAACGGCAATAATGCTTTTCGGAGGTGTAAAACACTATGAAACGCAAAATCGATCCAGCAAAGCTTTTTGCCGGTAAGGGCTACTACATAGCCCTGATCCTGTGCGCTGCTGCCATTGGGGTCACCGGCTATCTGTACTACCGAAATATCGACAACGGCGACGGACCTGCTGAGCCGGACGGCGGCGATATCAGCGTGATCAGTCCCAGTGTCGACATTGACAACGCAGGTCTGCGCCCGACATCCCCCGCACCGTCGAACGCGACACTGCCGCCTGCCGCGCCGCAGCCGCTGCGCACGGCGAGTCCTCTGGAAGGGCAGACCGTGATGGCCTACTGCATGGACTGTCTGGGCTACAATCCGACTACGCGGGACTGGCGGACACACGACGGGCTGGACATCGGCGCGCAGGCCGGTACGGCCGTCTGTGCCGCTGCGAGCGGTACCGTGTATACGGTATACGAGGATGCATCCATGGGCATGACGGTGGTCATCCGCCATGATGACGGATACGTTACCACCTACGCAAGTCTGGATAAAAACGTGACCGTCAGCGTCGGCGAGGAAGTCACGCTCGGGCAGACGCTGGGCTATGTGGGTGAAACGGCGCTGCTGGAAACCGCATTGGGCACACATCTGCATTTCTCGGTCACGCACAACGGGCAGACGATCGACCCCGCCGGGTTCCTCGCGCTTTCGTAAGCGGTTGCCCGAACACTGTCGATCATACGCGCATAAGTATTGGGGTCAGGCATGCCTGACCCCAATACTTATCATATAAGCAGGTTTTTACGCCATATAAACGGCCTTGCAGGCCAGGAACGTCTCATAGCAGTCCAGCTTGGAAACAAGCTCCAGCGGGGCATGCATATTCAGCACGGGCACGCCCGCGTCGACGGTGGGGATGTTGCGGTTAGCCATATAGGCCGCCACCGTGCCGCCGCCGCCCTGGTCGACCTTGCCCAGCGTGGCGATCTGCCAGATCACGCCCGCATTGTCCAGCGTGGTACGGATGTGCCCCATGACCTCCGCAGAGGCATCGGAAGCGCCGCCCTTTCCGCCGCGGCCGGTATACTTGCAAATGGAAATTCCGTAATTGAGCGCGGAATTGTTGCGGCGATCGCAGGTCTCGGGGAAATTCGGGTCATATGCGTTGGAAACATCGGCGCTGAGACAGAAGGAGTTGAAGAAGCAGTCCGACAGCTTCACGCCCTGCGCGTCGCACAGCCCACCCATGAAATGCTCAAAGTATTGGCTCTGCATACCCGAAATACCGACGGAGCCGATCTCTTCCTTATCGGCCAGAATGCACACGGCGGTCTTCTCGGGCGCTTCCGTATTCCACAGACCCATCAGCTCCGCATACGCGCATACGCGGTCGTCGTGGCCGTAAGAAGCGATCAGGCTGCGGTCAAGGCCGACCTCGCGGCTGCGTCCCGCCGGGACGACGGTCAGTTCGGCGGACAGGAAATCCTCTTCGATCATGCCGTACTTTTCATGCAGCAGGTTCATGATGTTCAGCTTGACCATATCGGCGCCCTCGCCTTCCAGCGGCTGCGTGCCCAGGATCACATTCAGCTGCTCGGCTGCAATGACCTTGCCCGCTGTCTTCTGCATCTGGTCGCCGCTGAGATGGATCAGCAGGTCGGAGATCATCAAAATGGGGTCGCTGTCGTCTTCGCCGATGGTGACGGTGACGACCGTCCCGTCCTTGCGGTAGACAACGCCGTGCAGAGCCAGCGGCACCGTGACCCACTGGTATTTTTTGATACCGCCGTAATAATTTGTCTTGAAATAGGCGATCTCGGAGTCCTCATACAGCGGGTTGGGTTTCAGATCGAGACGCGGGCTGTCCACATGCGCCGCGCAGATATTCGCGCCGTGCGCCAGCGACTGCTTGCCGATCACGGCCAGCGCGATCGCCTTGTCGCGGTTGTTGTAATAGATCCTGTCTCCCGCATGGACGGACATGCCCGGTTCAAAGGGCTTGAAGCCGCGCTTTTCCGCCTCGGCGATCGCCCAGGCCGTTGCCTCGCGCTCCGTCTTGCAGGCATCCATGAAGGCCATGTATCCGGCGCAGTAGTCCTGCATCTCGGCGCGCTGTTCTTCTGTGATGCGGGCATAGCCGTTTTTCGGCGTATTGAGTAATGTTTCACGCAATTCATCCGCAGTCATTGTTAGTTTCCTCCTTGATTTGGGAATGAAATTCTTCCCTTATTATACCAACGTCATGCAAAAATGCAAGACATTTTGCTTCAAATGCTTCAATGGTCGTGTCGTTTTCCAGCAGATAGTCGCATTTTGTCCGAAACCAGTCGTCTTCGTGCTGCGCAGCAATGCGTTTTTCGGCATAGGCACCCGAAATGCCCTCGCGCTTCATCAGGCGTTCCACACGCGCAGCCTTCGGTGCCGTCACCGCTACCGTTACCGTGCAAAGGCGATCGAGCTGCGCTTCAAACAGGCCGATCGCATCGATCGCCGCCGACGCGGAAGGCGTTTGGGTCAGGAGGCGGCAGATCTCCGCCCGCACCGCATCGTGCGTGATGGCATTGAGCGCAACCAGCTCGTCCTCGCACGCAAAGACGATGTTGCCCAGTTTTTTCCGATCCAGCTGCCCCGCCGACACCGTACCGGGAAATCGCGCGTCGATCGCGCGCAGGAGCGAAGCGTCCTCACGCACAAGTCGGTGATAGATCGCGTCGCAATCCAGCACCGAAACGCCAGCCGTCTCCAAAAGATGCAGCAGCGTGGTCTTTCCGCTGCCCGAGCCGCCGGTGATCCCGAGAATCATGGCTCTTCCTCCGCGTTCACGATGTGGAACGCCGCCGCCTTCTTCAGGCGGTTCTGCACGGCGTATGCCATCCCGCCGCCCTCCGGGCAACGGGCATAGACGCGATGGATCGCAGGGTCGTCCAGCTCCCGCAGCGCGGCAAACAGTCCCGCGCACAGGCTCTGCACATCGTCCTCACGGCCGTAGGCCAGCGGCGCGCAGTCGGCATACAGGGGAAGCTCCTCGGCAAAGCACAAAACGCGATCCCCCGCACAGAAGTGGCGGTGGATATAGTTCGCCGCCTTTTCCCGCTCGCCCGCAACGATGATAACGGGCTCGGCCGGTGCGTAATGGCGGTATTTCATGCCGGGTGCCTTGACCACCGCATCCCGATCGATCTGCGCGGTGACGGCTTTATCCACTACCAGATCGCCCAGCACCTCCAGCAGCTGTTCGGGCGTGATCCCACCCGGGCGAAGCAGGCGGGGGCGGCTTTCGGTCAGGTCAACGATGGTGCTTTCCACCCCCACGCGGCACGCGCCACCGTCGACAACGGCATCAATCTTTCCTTCATGGTCGTGCAGCACATGTGCAGCCGTAGTCGTAGAAGGCTTTCCGGATAGGTTGGCGCTGGGCGCGGCAATGGGACAGCCCGCCAGCCGAATGATCTGCCGTGTCAGCGAATGATCCGGGCAGCGGATCGCAACGGTGGACAATCCGCCCGTCGTGCGCCGCGGCACGATATCGCGCGCAGGCAGCACGATGGTCAGCGGCCCCGGCCAGAATTTTTCCGCAAGCAGATACGCGCTGCGCGGGATGCTGTGGCAGAAGTTTTCCATTTCCGAAGCCTGCGCCACATGCAAAATGAGTGGATTATCCTGCGGGCGGCCTTTTGCGACAAAAATCGAAGCCACCGCGTCCTCGTCCAGCCCATTTGCGCCGAGTCCGTAGACCGTTTCCGTCGGCAGTGCGACCAGCTTTCCGTTTCGGATCAGCTCTGCGGCAAGCATCGGCGTTTGTGGATCCTCCGCAGGCAAATACAGGGTTTTCATAAGCTACCTCAAAATGCAGTTTTGGGCAGTTGCCCATGCAACTGCCCAAAGCGATGATTTGAATTTAGACAGTGGGCTGATTGGCCGCTTCGATGATCTTGACGAACTTTTCAGGCACCAGGGAAGCGCCGCCGATCAGGCCGCCGTCGATATCGGGCTGCGCCAGCAGCTCATAGGCGTTTTTGTCGTTCATCGAGCCGCCGTACAGGATGGAGATCGCACGCGCATGCTTGGAAGAGTAGAGCTTACGCACGACGCTGCGGATCATTTCGCAGACTTCCTCCGCCTGCTCGGGGGTCGCAGTCAGACCCGTTCCGATGGCCCAGATGGGCTCGTAAGCGATGATGACCTTGCGGATCTTATCCTCGGGCACACCCGCCAGACCCAGCTTGATCTGCGTGGTGATATGCTCGGCAGTGATGCCCGCTTCGCGCTGCTGCAACGTCTCGCCGCAGCACATGATGGGGATCAGACCCGCTTCCAGCGCAGCAAGGACCTTGGCATTGACGTCGGCATCCGTCTCGCCGTACATCTCGCGGCGCTCGGAATGGCCGATGATGACGTATTTGCAGCCCGCATCCAGCAGCATAGCCGTGGAAAGCTCACCGGTGTAAGCGCCGGAAGCATTGGCATTGCAGTTTTCCGCACCGATCCCGACTCTGGTCTCGCGCATGGAGCGCACGGCGGTCGGGATGCACACGGCAGGCACGCACAGCGCCACATCGCACCAGCGGCCGCGGGGCATGATGGTCTTGAAAGCGGTCATGAACTCCTTCGTCTCGGAGGGGGTTTTGTTCATTTTCCAGTTACCGGCGATAACGGTCTTGCGGTATTTTCTGTTCATAGTTGGTATCTCCTTATATAATAACATCGTTGAAACGATATGAATGGACAGGTTCAGTGTATGCAAATGGGTACCGAGGTACACGGGTACACAGAAGGCAGCCTCGGCGCAGACCCTCTGCGGGCAAAAATCAAAAGTCTCTCCGCTCCCCCATGTGGGGGAGCGGATATGCGGTTACTTATCTTCCAGGCAGGCGATACCGGGCAGTTCCAGCCCCTCCAGGAATTCCAGAGAAGCGCCGCCGCCGGTGGAAATGTGGGTGATCCGATCGGCAAAGCCCAATTGCTCGCAGGCCGCAGCGGAGTCACCGCCGCCGACGATGGTCACGGCATCGGAATCGGCCAGCGCCTGTGCCACGGCGATCGTGCCCTTGGCCAGCGTGGGGTTCTCAAACACGCCCATCGGGCCGTTCCAGACAACGGTCCTGGCATTTCCGGCAGCCTCTGCAAACGCGGCGCAGGCCTTCGGGCCGATGTCCAGACCCATCTGATCGTCGGGGATGGCGGTGCAGTCGACATACGACACGGGGATCTCCGCATCGATGGGGCTGGGGAATGCGGGTGCGACAGCCGTATCCACAGGCAGGAGCAGCTTCACGCCCTTCGCCTCGGCCTTTGCCATCATGTCCTTGCAGTAGTCCAGCTTTTCGTTGTCGACCAGAGATTTGCCGACGGAGTAGCCCTGTGCAGCTAGGAACGTATATGCCATGCCGCCGCCGATGATGAGGGTATCGACCTTGTCGAGCAGGTTGTTGATAACATTGAGCTTGTCGGATACCTTTGCGCCGCCCAAAATGGCAACGAAAGGACGCTCGGGATCGGCCAGTGCCTTACCCATAACGGAGACTTCCTTTTCCACCAGGAAGCCGCACACGGCGGGCAGATAGTCCGCGACACCGGCCGTGGAGGAGTGAGCGCGGTGGGCAGTGCCGAACGCATCGTTGACAAAAATGTCGGCCAGATCGGCCAGCGCCTTGGACAGCTCAGGGTCGTTCTTCGTCTCGCCCTTGATATAGCGGGTGTTTTCCAGCAGCATCACATCGCCGTTTTTCAGCGCGGCGGCCTTCGCCCTGGAGTCCTCGCCTGCCACGTCGGAAGCCATGATGACTTCCTTGCCCAGCAGCTCGGAAATGCGCGCAGCCACGATCTTCAGCGACAGCTCGGGCTTCCACTCGCCCTTGGGCTTGCCCATATGCGAGCAGAGGATGACCTTGGCATCATGCTCCACCAGATACCGAATGGTGGGCATAGCGGCCACGATACGCTTGTCGGAAGTGATTTTCCCTTCCTTGGTGGGAACATTGAAATCGCAGCGGCACAGCACACGCTTACCGGTAACGTCGATGTCCCGAATGGACTTCTTGTTGTAGTTCATACGAAAGCCTCCCAAATTGTATAAAATTACGTATTTTTCATCTTTCCGTAGTCCAGAAGCTGCGGAAAATTCTGTTGGCGCAGCGCTTCAAACACGGTAACGGCGACCGCATTGCTCAGATTCAGGCTTCTGGCCTCCTCGCGCATGGGGATGCGGATGCAGCTTTGCCGATGCTGCTGCAAAAAGCTTTCGGGGAGTCCGCGCGTTTCCTTACCGAAAAAGAGGTAGTCCCCGGGGCTAAAATCCGCCTCGGTGTAGCTTCGCGGCGCTTTGGTGGAGAGGCACCACATCCGCTCCACCCGATTGCGTCGGAAGAAATCCTCCATATTTTCGTAGTCCAGCACTTCCACCAGATGCCAGTAATCCAGCCCTGCCCGCCGCACTGCTTTTTCGGAGATATCGAAGCCGAGCGGGCGGATCAGGTGCAGGCGGCAGCCTGTCGCCGCGCAGGTACGGGCGATGTTTCCGCAATTTTGCGGAATTTCCGGCTCGACCAGTACAATATTCAGCATGATTTCTCCCCCTGCAAAAAGCGGGCGCTTCCGCGCCTGAGTCAGCTTCCCTATTGTATGCCATTATCCCAAGAAAATCAACCCAAAAAACGCATTTTTTCCAGCTTTTTTACGATAATTCAAATAGCAAATCCCATAAGCGCCCGAAATTTGTGTAAAATGCAAAAACAGGACATTTCGCGGCGCGTCGGGTGGCGCTTCCGCCGCGGCCTGCGCCCGCAGGCGCGTATCGGACGGAGCGCATGCCCGTTTTTACGACAGCGCGGCCATCGCGCGCAGAAGCGCCTGCGTCTGCGCGTCCGACGCATCATGACCGAAGCTCAGCCGCACTGTACCCCCGGGGAGCGTACCCGCGCTTTCGTGTGCCAGCGGCGCGCAGTGCAGCCCCGCACGCACGGCGATGCCGCGCTGCGCCAGCTCCTGTGCGACCGCCTGGCAGTCCCGCGCGGGTAAAAACGAGAGCACACCTGCCTGCGCCTGCCCGGCAAACACGCGAACGCCCATCTGCGTCAGCGCCGATGCGCAGCGGCGCACCTGCCGCTGCTGACGGTGCAGGATCTGCGCCGTGCCGATCCTGCGCACCAGGGCGATCCCCGCGGCCAGTCCCGCGATCCCCGGCACATTGAGCGTGCCCGCCTCCGCGCGGTCGGGCAAAAAATCCGGCATTTCGCGCTGCTGCGACACGCTGCCCGTCCCGCCGAACACCAGCGGCTGCGGCGGGCGCGCACACAGCAGAAGGCCGCTGCCCATCGGGCCGAGCAGTCCCTTATGCCCGGGCATGGCAATAAATTCTGCACCCAGCGCCTGCATATCCACGTCGAGTATCCCGGCAGACTGCGCCGCATCCAGCACGAACGGCACACCGTATCGGCGGCACAGCGCCGCCATTTCCTCCACGGGCAGGATATAGCCGAACACATTGGATACATGCGTGAATACCGCCGCCTTCACCCCGTTTTTCAATGCGTTTTCAAATTGCAGCAGGGTATCCGCCCGATCAAACAGGCGGCGCCCCGCGACGGTCACCTGCGCGCCAAGCGCATACAGCGGGCGCATTACCGCGTTGTGTTCAAATCCCGAAACGACCACGCTGTCCCCCGCTTCGATCAAAGTACGCAGCGCCATATTCAGCCCCTGCGTGCAGCTCGGAGTGAAGACCACCTGCTCCGGCAGGCAGTGGAACAGCTTTGCCGCCTCTTCCCGACAGCGATACACCGTTTCCGCCGCTGTCATCGCAGGGCGATGCCCCGCACGTCCCGGATTGGCGCAGGTGCGCATGGCGGCCTGCACCGCCGCACGCACCTGTGCGGGCTTCGGGAATGAGGTCGCGCCGTTGTCCAGATAGATCATACGCTGCGTTCCCCTCCCCCGATCACCCTGCTGTAGCCGATGCGCTCCGCCTTCAAGAGCCGCTCCGCCTCGGGCGTATCCGCCGATGCGATGCGCAGGCAGTAGCCGCAGCCGCGCTCCTGCAACGCCGACGGCGTGCGCTGCAAAAGCGTTTCCACGCCGTTTCGGCGCAGGACACGCTGCGCCCGCTGTGCCGGCGTGATCGAACGAAATGTGATACAATCCTTCCTCATACGACAAAACCTCCCGGGCTAACCTATGCCCGGGAGGTCGATCATGTTCCTTCGGCCTGCTGTATCTCTTCCAGCAGGCATACCGCGTGGCACGCCATGCCCGCACCGCTGCCCGTAAAGCCGAGTCCTTCCTCGGTGGTGGCTTTAACATTGACCCGTTTTACGTCGATGCGCAGGTCGCGCGCGATATTGTCCGCCATCTGCGGGATATAAGGCTTCAGCTTCGGCTGCTGGGCGATCACAGTAACGTCCACGTTAGACACCCGATAGCCCGCCGCGTCCAGCATTTCCCCGACGGTGCGCAGCAGCTTCCCGGAGGAAATGCCTCTGTAGCGCGAGTCCGTATCGGGAAAATGATAGCCAATGTCGCGCAGCCCCGCCGCGCCGAGCAGCGCGTCCATGACTGCGTGCAGCAGCACATCCGCATCCGAGTGGCCATCCAGCCCCGTTTCGAACGGGATCGGCACGCCGCCCAATATCAACGCCCGCCCCGGCACGAGGCGATGCACGTCATATCCGTGTCCTATCCGCATGTGTCGCTCTCCAAAATGATCTGCGCAAGCTTCAGATCCAGCGCCGTCGTGATCTTGATATTGCGTTCCTCCCCGTCCACGATCCGCACAGACATACCCATCCGCTCGACCGCAGAGCAGTCGTCCGTGATGGCGGCGCCGTCCTGCGCAGCCTTTTGCAGTGCACCACGCAGCAGCGCGCGGTCAAACACCTGCGGCGTCTGCACGGCACGCAGCGCGTTACGCGGCGGCGTTTCCCGAACCAGGCCGCCTTCGACCAGCTTTACGGTATCCTTGACCGCGATCGCGGGCGCGGCAGCGCCGTAACGATCGGCCGCGCGCACGACGCGCTCGATCAGCTCGCAGGTAGTAAACGGACGGGCCGCGTCCTGCACAGCCACCAGGCGCACCCGCTTCGACAATGCGGATAATCCCTGTCGAACAGATCCGTCGCGGCTGTCACCGCCGACTACGACCGCCTTGACCTTGTCAAAACCATGGCACAGATCCATGATCGGCACGATCAGGTCTGCACGCGTCACGATCACGATCTCCCGAATGACCTCACTGGTTTGAAATTGCCGAACCGTGCGCACCACCATCGGCTCCCCCGCCAGCGGTGCCATCACCTTGTCGATGCCACCCATGCGCGATGCATTCCCCGCGGCAACGATCACCGCGCCGCAGTATTGCACTTTTCGGTCCAGGAGCCTACGGGCGGTACGTGTCCATCGGGTGATATTCATGCTCACAGCTCCTTTATCAGCTTTTTGAAATGTGCGCCGCGCACCATAAAGTTGCGGAACTGGTCAAACGCGGCACTGGCAGGGCTCATCAGCACCACATCCCCCGCCTTTGCATCCCGCACGGCCGCATACACGGCGCTGTCGAAGTCGCCGCAGTCTTCGATCTGCGGGCAGCCGGGCGCATACTGCGGTGCCTGCTCCACGGCCGCGCGGATCTTTTCCCCGGTCGCGCCGCCCAGATACAGCTTTTTGACGTGTTCGCAGATCTCGGGGCCGAGCACATCGTACGGGATATGCTTATCATAGCCGCCCGCGATCAGCAGAACCTTTTCCGGGAACGAGCGCAGTCCCGCGATCGTTCGGCTCGGGGAGGATGCAATGGAGTCGTTGTAGTAGCGCACGCCGTCCTTGACGCGCACCAGCTCAATGCGGTGCTCTACCCCGCCGAAGCTTTTGGCAACGCGGCGGATCACGTCATCGTCGACCAGACCTTCCACCGCCGCAATGGCGGCCATATAATTTTCCACATTATGTTCGCCCGGAAGCAGGATATCCTTTGTTTCCAGTACCGCCTGCCCGCCGCGATAGATCACGCCGCCCTCTCTGCGCACGTGTACATCCTTGCCGAGGCGGGAGAAATACCGCGTTTCGCCGTTTCCGCGCATCGATGCCGTGATATCGTTGTCCGCATTGAGAACCAGAAGATCCTGCGCAGTCTGGCTGCGATAAATATTCCGTTTCGCGTCCACATACTCCCGCATATCCTTATGGACATCCAGATGATTGGGTGCGAGATTGGTAATGACCGCACGCTGCGGTGCGATGCACATATCCTGAAGCTGGAAGGAGCTGAGCTCCACCACCGCGTAATCCTGCGGCGACATTTCGCGCACCAGCGGGAGCAGCGGCGTGCCGATGTTGCCGCCCAGCCAGACGCGATTGCCCGCAGCCTTCAGCATTTCGCTGATAAGGGTCGTAGTCGTGGTCTTTCCGTCCGAGCCGGTCACAGCCAGGATCGAGCACGGGCAGAGGCGGAAGAAATCCGCCATTTCGCTTGTGATCTGCGCGCCGCTTTGCCGCAGTCGTTCCAGCGCCGGATGATTCGGATGCATCCCCGGCGTGCGATAGACCAGATCGGCCTCCAGACCGTCCAGGTAATCCTCTCCCGTGCGCAGGGTGCACCCCATGCGCGCGAGCTCCAAAATCTCCTCGTCCAGCTTTTCCCGCGGTGTGCGGTCGCAGCCGATCACCGTGCAGCCGAATTCCAGCAACAGTTTTACGATCGGGCGATTGCTCACGCCAAGCCCGAGCACCGCAATGCGCTTGCCGCGCAGGGATGTAAAATAGCGTTCAAATGCCGTTTGCATAATCGATCTCTCCGTTCCGTGTTTTCCAAACCGTTTTTCTATAGTATACTCCCGCACAGCACATTTTTCAAGCAGGAAAAGCATTCCTTTTATTTGACAAGCCGCCGCTTTTGCGCTACAATAGAACACGCGACCGGATCGGACAGCCGCGGCCGGATACCGAAAGGTACCGGGTGAGGAAAGTCCGGGCTCCACAGGGCAGGGATAACGGGTAACGCCCGCCGGGGGTGACCCCAGGACAAGTGCA
>CAZIGE010000058.1:0-11577 GCA_964538475.1 uncultured Oscillospiraceae bacterium
AACGCCCAGCTCGCTCTCCAGATCCATGACCATTTCCACGATATCCAGCGAGTCGATCCCGAGGCTTTCAAAGGTGGACTCGGGCGTGATCTCAGCCGCATCCAGCTCCAGCTGTCGTGACGCGTAGGAAACGAGTTTCTCGTACATAGCGCAGCACCTCCACATCAATTTGGATTATCTTCGTGTATTTTATTACAGTTTCTTCGGTTTGTCAACGGTTGATTTTTCCGAACGGTGCGCTTCTTTCCGAAAATGCGATCGCCGTGCGAAATGCGGCCTTCCCGTCGGCGGCGCAAGCGGCAAAAACCCCGCCATGCGCATAGATTGACATGGAGGTGGATGCTATGAAGCACACGATATTTACAGGTGTCTGCACGGCAATGGTAACGCCGTTTCTCGGAGCACAGGTCAACTACCCGATGATGCAGCAACTGCTTCGGCGACAGGCGGAGGCCGGGATCGAAGCGGTGGTGATCGCGGGGACGACCGGAGAAGCGGCCACCCTGACCGATCGGGAAAAGCTTACACTGTTCGCAAAATGTCGGGACTTTGCAGGTGAGTCCATGAAGATCATCTGCGGCACCGGGTCGAATTGCACCGCGCACGCCGTAGAGCTGAGCCTTGCCGCGCAGGAGGCAGGTGCAGATGCGCTGCTGGTGGTGAGCCCTTACTACAACAAAGCGACCCCGGAAGGGCTCGTCGCGCACTACGCCGCCATTGCAAACCATGTCGATATCCCGATCATCGTTTACAACGTGCCATCCCGCACCGGTGTGGACATTCCCGTATCCGTCTATCGTCAGCTCGCGGGCATGGAAAACATCATTGGCGTGAAGGAAGCTTCGACGGATCTCGTCAAGCTGCTGCGTATCCGAAATGCCTGCGGAAAGGATCTGCACATCTGGAGCGGGAACGATGAAACCGCGACAGCTGCCATTGCGTTCGGCGCGCAGGGCGTGATCAGCGTAGTGTCCAATGTTGCGCCCGTGCAGACGCAAGCCATGGCGAAAGCTGCGCTCGACGGAGATTTTGACACAGCGCTTTCGTTGCAATGCAGCCTGCTCCCGCTGATCGACGCACTGTTCCGCGAAGTCAATCCCATGCCGGTAAAAGCCGCCATGAAGCAGATCGGGTTCGACTGTGGGGAATGTCGCCTGCCGCTGTGCGCCGTTCGCGATGCGACGCGCCGCGAACTGGAAGCGGTCTTATCCTGACATACTCCAAAAGGAACGAGCCATAACGGGTCGCCGTTATGGCTCGCAGGTCCGGCAAAGAACTGTCATGCACGGCTTTCCGGGATAAATCCCTCGAAAATAGGGATCCAGCCCTCCCGTTTCGCCGTTTCATATTCTTCTTCGGTTCGGAGCGTCCAGCTGACCCCCTGCACGTCCCAAAGCCTGCGGCAAAGGATCGTGCCGAGCGTTTTGCGATCGGCAAAGCGATACGCGATGAAATCGGGGCGAAGCAGGAAATTCCATGTATGCGTCGTCAGTGCAAAGCGCATCGCAAACGATGTCTTCACAGGGATTCCTTTTAACCAGTTTTGCGAAAGCTGCCCGCGGATCACCTGCGGGCGATGCTTTTTCATCCACAGAACGCAGCGCGGATCAAACGACTCCACGCAGTACAGCCCGTCGTATGCATCCAGCAGTTCAAATGCGGCGGCGCAAAGTGCGGCATAGTTATCGCGGGTGCTTTTCAGCTCAACGATCAGGGGCGCTTTCCCCGCAAACAGCGCAAGCACGTCGCGAAACAGCGGGATGCACTGTTCGGAATTTTTCAGCGGATGATCGGCAAGCTCGGCAGCCGTAAGATCCTCGATGCAGACATCCGAGCCTGTCACGCGCAGCAAAGACGAGTCGTGGATCACGGCAAGGTTACCGTCGCGCATGAGGTGGATGTCCAGCTCAATGCCGAACCCATGCTCCAGCGCCGCGCGAAATGCGGGCATGGAATTCTCGGGGCCGACACTGCCGTGCAGACCGCGATGGGCATAGGAAAACGCGCGAAGGCGGGGAAGGTCGGGATGTGCGCGGCGGCCGCGCAGGGACAGCAGATAGCATACAGCGATCGCAGCGGCAATGGCAAAGATCCACATACGCTCAATCCTCGGCGTTCAGCGCTTCCAGCCCGCGTTTGGCCTCCGGCTTTGCGTCACCATGACGGACGGCCGTCATGGTGACGAACGCAAGTCCCGCGAAGATCGTCGCATATGGGAACAGGATCGTCATGCCGAACCGATCCATCAGCGCGCCCGATAGCATCGGTGTTACGATCTGCGCCGCCATGGAGGCGGTGTAGTAAAAGCCGGTGTATTTGCCGATGTCGCTGCCTGAGCACATTTCCACGACCATGGGGAACGAATTGACATTGATCGTCGCCCAGCCGATCCCCGCCAGCGCAAACAGGATGTTCATTACGATCACGGAGCTTCCGCTGCGCATGAACGACGCAAGGGCAAACGCAGCCGTCAGCATGATGACGCCCGCCATGATGGTTTTGCGGCGGCCGAGCTTCGATGCGGCGATACCTGCGGGTATGTATGCGGCGATCGCCGCGCCCTGCGCGATGAGCAGCGTGGTGTTATAATCCATGTTCAGGATATTGCCCGCGTATACCGAATATTTGGAGGTGACGGCATTATAGCCGAAATACCACAGACCGATGGACAGAAGGATGAAGATCAGTGAGCGGCGCTGTGCGCCGTGCAGAGTGCCGCCCTGCGCTTCCTGCTCGGGCTCTGCATCCTCGATGCCGTAAGCAACGGAATCGAGCTGCATCTGCTTCGCCCAGGCGGGCTCCCGCACAGTCAGAACGAAGATCCCAAGAGAGAGCAGCATGAGCCCGCTGACGATCCCGTAATAAACGGTGTAGGTCATCATCTGGTTGCGCACGGCGGAAGTGGCGAAGATCATCCCCATCAGCAAAACCAGAATGCCGCCCGCCGTGCCCATAAGATTGATAACGGCGTTGGCCTTACTGCGCAGAGGCTTGACGGTCACATCGGGCATCAGCGCGACTGCGGGGCTGCGGAAAACGGACATTGCAACGAGAATGACCAGCAGCAACGCGATGAACAGGATCAGCGGGGCAGGGTTTTCCGCCGTAGCCTGCGCAGCCCAAGCCTGACGGGCGGGCGCAACATAGTTGGTATAGTCGGGGTTCGTGCCCTGTGCGTCGGTGCTTCGAATAGCAGTGAATTCCTCCCGTGTGAAGCGCTCGGACAGGACGAAACGCTCCCCATCCGGGGTTTGCAGGGTCGCATCCTTCTGCGAGTCATAGATGACCTCCAGCGCGGCAGGATCGTCGATCGCGGCAACGTCGGAAATGTTCTTCAGCTGAAGCGTATCCGCAAAAGAAAGGCCGAGTAATGCAACAGCTGCGACCAGCGTACCGATGACGATAAACGGCGTGCGCTTGCCGTATCTGCTGCGGCATTTATCGGAGATGGAGCCGAACAGCGGCAGCATAAACAGCGCCAGAATGTTATCCAGTGCCATGACGACACCGGACCATGTCTGGGACATGCCGAACTTATTTGTCAGAATGACGGGAATGGTCGCTTCATATGCCTGCCAGAAGGCCATGATCAGGAAAAAGGCAAAGCCGACCAGGATCGTGCGCTTGTAATTGAGCTTCATGGGGAGCCTCCTATTTTTTATTGGCGCGCGGATATAAGTCCATTATACATCTTTCCCGGGAAATGTCCAGAGAAAAGAGCGACAGCGCTGCCTCACGTTTGCGCAGCGCGCAATGCCTCGATCAGCGCCTCGGCGCACGCAATGCCGTCAATGGCTGCGGACATGATGCCGCCTGCATAGCCCGCGCCCTCGCCGGCCGGATAAAGCCCGCGCACGGAGACGGACTGCCTGTCTTCGCCGCGCACGATGCGAACGGGAGATGAGCTTCGCGTTTCGGGCGCGGTCAGGACAGCGTTCGGATCGGCAAATCCGCGCAGCGACTCTTCCAGCATCGGGAGCGCCTGTTCCAGCGGTTCGGTAATGCTCGGCGGCAACACTGCATGCAGATCACACCAGTGGACACCGCATGCGTATGTGGGGGCAACATTTCCCGCGCATGTGCTCGGCACCCCGCGCAGGAAATCCCCGACCGTCTGCGCGGGGGCACGGTAACTTCCGCTCGCGGCAAAGGCGGCCTGTTCGATCTGCCGTTGCAGATACATTCCGGCCAGTGGGTCATCCGACTCGAATTGTTTCGGATTTACGGTGACGAGCAGGGCTGCGTTGGCATTCTCGCCTGCGCGGTCGGCATAGCTCATGCCGTTGGTCACGATCCCGCCGAGCTCGGAGGTCGCAGGCACGACGTAGCCGCCCGGACACATGCAGAAGGTATACACCGTGCCCCCCGGCAGATGCCTGACGAGCTTATAGTCGGCAGGTGGCAGGGCAGGGTTTTCGCAGCCGTACTGCGCGCGGTCGATGCTGTCCTGACGGTGCTCGATGCGAACCCCCATGGCAAACGGCTTGCTTTCCATGGCGATGTGCGACTTGTGCAGCATTTCAAACGTGTCGCGCGCGCTGTGTCCGATGGCCAGAATGACCTGCTCGGTCGGGATGAATGTGCCGTCTTCGGTATACAGGCCGCTGAGCGCACCGCGTGTCACCTGCAGTGATGCGACCTTCGTTTCAAATCTGACTTCGCCGCCGAGGCGGATGATTGTCTCACGAAGGTTGCGGACGACCGTGTGCAGTACGTCCGTGCCGACATGGGGCTTTGCATCAAAGAGGATATTTTCCTGTGCGCCCGCCGCAACGAACTGCTCCAGTATCCATTGGATACGGGGATTATTCAGCCCTGTGTTCAGCTTCCCGTCGGAAAATGTGCCTGCGCCGCCCTCGCCGAACTGCACATTCGTTTTCTCGTCCGGCTCGCCCGTCTTCCAGAAATGCTCGACGCGCGCATGGCGCGTCTGCACGTCCGCTCCGCGCTCCAGCACGAGCGGGTGCAGTCCTGCGCGGGCGAGGATCAGCGCCGCAAAAAGGCCGGCGGGGCCGAAGCCGACCACGACGGGGCGCGTTGCCCCGGGCTGTACATGCTTTGGCGGGATATACCGCGTCGTCGGCGCAAGCGAGACGCGCTTTGCGCCGCAGCGGCGGCAGATCTTCGCTTCATTGCCCGCCAGTGCGACATCGACCGTATAGACGATCTTGACATCGGGCTTTTTTCTGGCATCGATGCTTCGCCGAACTAGGGTGAGTTGTCGAATTTGAGATGCGGACACCCGCAGGATCGCGGCAGCCTCGTAGATCAGCTGCCCCGGGTCATGCTCCGGCGGGAGCGCTATTTCGCGTATACGGATCATTGTTCTTCCTTTCCGGCCGCTTCGCCCGCGCAGCGACCCGAGCTCCACGCCCATTGCAGATTGTAGCCGCCGCAGTCCCCGTCCACATCCAAAACTTCGCCGCAGGCATAAAGTCCCGAAACCAGGCGGCTCTGCATGGTCATCGGATCAAATTCGTTCGTTTTCATCCCGCCCGCCGTGACCTGTGCGCTGTCCATGCCGAGCGGCTCCGTGAGGGAAAGTTCAAACGCCTTCACGGCGCTGCAAACCTCCGAAAGCTGCGCGTCCGTCAGATCCCGGATGGGATCGGCTGCGTTCAGGCCGAGCATTTTGACCAGGACTCGCCCCAGACGGTTGTGCAATATGCCGGTAAGCAGCTCTTCGCACGCAAGTGTCGTATCGCGTCTGCGCGACAAACTGTCAAAAAGCTCCCGATGCGTTATGCACGGAAGCAGATCCATGCTGCACAGCCACTCCCCCGGCTCGCGGCAAACATCGCGCGACACTTCGAAGATCACAGGGCCGGACAGGCCGTATTCGGTAAACTGGATCTCCCCCGTGCTTTCGGAAAACAACGAGCCGTTGTGCACGACCCGCACATGGCAGTTCGCGCGCACGCCCTTGAGCGCGGGCAGCGCAGCAAACCGTGCCCGAAGCTGCACGAGGGACGGACGAAGCGGCGTGCGGGTATGCCCGAATTTTGCGAGGATCTGATAGCCGGACATACTGCCGCCGAGCTTTGCGCCCGCGACGCCGCCGCAGGCGACGATCAGGCGGTCGCAGGAAACGCTCCCCTGCACGCTTTCAATTTGAAATCCCGTGTTCGTCCTGCGCACTGTGGACACGTCATGACCCGTTTTCAACGTGATATTCGGCCTGTCGAGCGCAAAACGAAGGACATCCACAACGGAGTTTGCCTGATCGGAATAAGGATAGATCCTGCCGTCGGCCTGCACCGTCGTGAGCAGACCGAGCGTCTTGAACCATTGCAGTGTGTCCTTCAGGTCGTATTTTTCCAGCGCGTATGCGGGAAAGTCGTGTATCTGCCCGTGATATGCTTGCAGGCCGATATTTAGATTGGAAAGATTGCAGCGGCCGTTGCCCGTCGCAAGCAGCTTTCGTCCGACACGTGCCTGCCGCTCCAGCAGGATCACCTGTGCATCTTCCCGCTGTGCCGCCGCGATCGCGGCGGCCATACCCGACGCACCCGCGCCGATAATGCCGATCACCATAGTGTCCACCCACTTTCGATTTGCATTATAACCGATATTTCGAAACAAAACAAGAAAAAACTTCTTTGCATCTGCACAAATCTGTGGTATACTGTTGCATATAAGAGGGAGGTGCGCAGCTTGGATCGCAGCCGTATCGATAAGATCGCGCAGACGGACGAAGAACGTCTGCTCCTTGCGAAAGTATGGGATAAGCTCAGCGCGGCCATGCGGCGGGATACGATCTGCGGGACATGCTTTCTCACCCCGCACGAGCAGGCATTGGTTCGGATGCTGTTCGCGGATGCGAGCGGCGTGATCCTGTTCGGCGGTTATCCTGACGCGGAGCGGAAAATGGCGATCTACCTTCCCGAATATGCGGACGAAGGCTTTTTGCAGTCGGACGGCTGCCCTGTGCGATGCCTTCGCGCAAGCTTTCACGACACGGCACGCCTGACGCATCGCGATTTTCTCGGCGCGCTGACGGGGCTTGGAATTGCGCGCGAATCTGTCGGCGATATCAGCGTCGGCACATCGCAGTGTAATTTTTTCGTGACAGCGGAACTTGCCCCCTTTTTGTTGCAGGAGCTGCACTGCGTTGCACACGCCGCAGTCCGCGTAAGTGCCGTGCATGCGCAGGATGTCTCCATCGCGCCACCGCAAACGGTCACGCTGCGCGATACGCTGGCCTCCCTTCGGCTGGACGGCGTGGTTTCCGCGGGCTTTCGCATCAGCAGGGCACAGGCTGCACAGAGCATCGCGGCAGGCAAAGTCAGTCTGGACGGTGTGCCATGCGAGAAATCGGATAAAACGGTCGCCGTCGGCGCAAAGATCTCGCTGCGCGGAATGGGCAAGATCCGCCTGACCGCCGTAACGGGGCAGACGAAAAAAGGACGCATCGGCGTGGTCATCGACCGATATATTTAAGGAGCACACAGCTATGGATATGAATGAAGTGATCGCAAGGATCAATACGCTCGCGCGCAAGGCCAAATCGGACGGCCTGACGCCCGAGGAGATCGCGGAACGTGACAGCCTGCGGCGCATTTACATCGACGCCGTGAAGGCGAGTCTGGTCGGGCAGCTGGAGAACACCTACATCGTCCGCCCCGACGGGACGAAGGAAAAGGTACGGCACAAGTAAATTCCTGCGCTTTTGCATGAGCGCAGATAAATAGGAGGAAATGCTTTATGAAAACAAAACTCGGTATTTCCGTCGGTGTCATGTCCGCACTGCTGTATTTGGGCGGGCTGTTCGGCGGCTATATCACGCTGACATTGCTGGTGGGCTATGTCCTGCTGAAGGAAGAGGATCGTCAGCTGCGCCTTGCCGCCGTAAAAGCGGTCGGCGTGTGCCTAGCTTACTCTCTGGCCACCTGCATCATCGGTCTTATCCCCGATCTGGTGAACATCCCCAGCTCGTTCCTTGCGATCTTCGACGTGTACTTTACCGTCAGCTTCCTGGAAAGGATTGCATCCTTCCTGTACAACATCCTCGCGCTGGCCAAAACCGTGATCCTGCTGCTGCTGGCCGTTATGGCCGTCGTTCGCAAGGAAGGTCAGACCGATCCGCTGGATAAGCTGGCCGCAAAGATCATCTGATCTGCACATAAACGTTTTTATGCATGAGCTCCCCTCTGCCCTGCGGCAAAGGGGAGCTTCATTTATGCGGGATATTGGGTGGAGAGGTACAAAAGCGTCGGCACGAGCAGCGTAAACACGCTGATGATCCACGGAAACAGCGTGCGCTTGGAAAACACCGTGAACACCAGACACACCGCCGTGAGCGAAAGCGTGCCCATGACGGCCGTCTCACGGCTGATCTGCTGCACCGTCATGACGATCGGCCCGAACAGCGTTTCGGCCGCATCAAAATCCAGACGAAGCGTGGAGTATTCCACCACATCGGGCAGGCGCTCCATATTGATCATGGCCTGGATCACCGCCGCAGCCGCAACGGGGACAGCCATAAAAAACGCCCGCAGCTTGTAAATATATTTCCATAAGATCCTGAGATTTTTTCCGATCACCGCGCAGATGCTGCCGATCTTTCGAAAAAACGGCCGACATTTGTCGCGAAATTCTCCGCATTTGGCCAAAAAGTCATGCATAAAGTTCATATAGCGCCTCCGAATCGACTTCTGCGCCTATCATAGCACAGCTGAGCAAAAGTTGCAAGGGATGTTTATTTGCGATTTTCGCGGTACAGCAGGGCAAGCCCCTTGATGATAAGGTCTTTATCATAGATCATTTCGCGTTTGCACAGCGGTACAACGAATTTCGCGATACCGCCGGTCGCGACAACGGTCGCAGGATATCCCATTTCCTCTTCCATGCCGGCGATCATGCCGTCGAGCATACAGGCCGTACCCATCATGATGCCCGAGCGCATACAGTCGATCGTATTGCGGCCGATGATCCTGCGCGGACGATCCAGCTGCAAACCCGGGAGCAGCGCCGTGCGCTCTGTGAGTGCATCGAGGGAAATTTTCACGCCCGGGCTGATGCTGCCGCCGATGAACGCACCGTCGCGATCAAGCACGACGATCGTGGTCGCCGTGCCCATATCCACGACGATCAGAGGTGCCTTATGCTCGTGCAGCGCCGCCACGCAGCCGACCACAAGGTCAGCACCTGTCTGTGCGGGGTTTTCGACCTTGATATTCAGCCCCGTTTTCAGTCCGGGGCCGACCACGAGCGCCGCCTTTCCCGTCAGCTTTATCAGCGCAGTCTGCACGGAATTGAGCACCTGCGGCACGACGGAGGCAATGATCGAGCCTTCCGTCTGCTCGGGCTTTACGCCGTATACTTCCAAAATGGTTTTCAGGTCGATGCAGTATTCATCCGAGGTTTTTGTGGCATCGGTGCGCAGTCTGGCTTCGAAGAGGATCTCTTCGCCGTCCACGCAGCCGAGCACAATGTTTGAATTTCCGATATCGATGGTCAAAATCATAGATTTTCCTCCCTGTTCACCGCATACAGGATGCGGCAGTCCGTAACAGCGCCGTTTTCGATCGTGACGAGCCCCGCCGTCGGGCGTGCGCCGGAGCAGCTGCCCGGGTTGAGCAGCCACATTCCGTCCGAAAGCTGTGTGCAAAACGGCACATGTGTATGCCCGAAAAGTGCGAGCCCTGCGCCGCTGCACTGTGCCGCCGCCGCAAAGCCGGCAGGGTCGTACTTAACATGGTGCATGTGCCCGTGCGCCATATAGATCGGCACACCGCCGAGCGTCGGTGTCAGCAGGAGCGGAACATCTTCGCGCACGCGATAGCGGTCGCAATTGCCTGCGACGCAGTAAAACGGGAGATCAGGGTACGCGCAGGCCAGCGCCTGCGCATCGGCATAGTGATCGCCGAGGTGCGCGGCGACATCGGGTCGCACTTCGTCGAGAAAGCGGCGCATAGCATCCTGCACGGAATGCGAATCGGACAAAACAAGCAGCTTCATATCACACCAACAGTTTCCGCCGTGCATATAGTAATAATGCAACGACGATTTTCATATTGCTTATGTATTATAGCAGGAATTCGGACAGGAGGCAATCTTATGGAGAAAAAATTTTCAGATTTTTCTTTAGACGAAGCCGCGCGCCTCGCCGAAACGTCTGTCGGGAAGCAGCTGCTCGAACGTATGCAGCGCGACCCACGCGCGCAGACCGCACACGCACACGTCGGTGCGGGTGATATGGAGCACGCAAAGCAGGCACTCGGCGCGATGATGGACGATCCGCAGACGAAAGCTCTGCTGCGGCAGCTATGGGAGGAATATCATGGATGAGATGAACGAGCGGATCGGCGCGATCCTCAACGACCCGGACATGATGCAGCGCATCATGTCCATGGCGCAGGCGCTGGAAAATCCCTCCGCACAGGGGGAAGCGAAGCAAGCGCAGGATCTTCCGGATCCTGCACTGCTGCAGCGACTTTCGGGCATGGCGCAGCAAACGGGGATCGACAAGCGGGAGCGGGCGCTGTTGCAGGCGCTGGGTGCCTACCTGAGCGGAGATCGCATCGGGCGACTGGAGAAAGCTATGCACGCGGCGCGGCTGGCGCGCATGGCTTCCGGGATGCTCGGGCAAAAAGGGCTGCCCGCCCCCGCAGGGAGGTGAAAGCGTGTATAATCGCTATGTTCCGCAGCCGGACGGCTCGTTTCGGCGCAGCAGCGTGCAGCCGCCATCGCCGCCCTGTGACCCTACCCCGATGCCGCAGAAGCCACCGCCACCGCCGTGCGGTACACCCGAATGCCCTCCCCCGCCGCCACCGCCGCCGAAGCATCCGCCCGAGCCGCCGAAACATGGGAGCGTTTCCGGTTTTTTGCGGGGACTGCTCCCGCCGAATTTCGACACGGGCGATCTGATCGTCGTGCTGCTGCTTCTGTTGCTGGCGGGGGACTGCGAGGAAAACCGAACAAACGCCATGCTGACGCTGATCCTGTATCTGTTCTTATAGAAAAGCAACACAGTGCAAAACCATCGGCAAAGTCGGTGGTTTTGCACTGTTTCGGGATGCGTGAAAAAGTTTATCGGGCGACGAAGCCCACTTTTTTGTAAACTTTGCGCAGCGTCTTTTCGGCCACATAAGAAGCCTTCTCCGCGCCGTTTTTATAGACAGCCTCCAGATATGCCTTGTCCTTCATCAGGCGGGCGGCTTCCTCACGGATGGGGCGCAGCGTTTCCACCACGGCTTCGCCGACGGCAGGCTTGAATTTGCCGTAACCGCAGCCTGCAAACTCGGCTTCGATCTGCTCGAAGGTCTTGCCCGTAACAGCGGCGTAAATGGTCATCAGGTTGCTTACACCCGGCTTGTTCTCCTTATCGTAGCGAACGCAGTTTTCCGTATCGGAGTCGGTAATGGCACGCTTGAACTGCTTCATGATAACAGCGGGATCGTCCATCAGCAGGACACGCCCCGTATCCTCATTTTCGGATTTGGACATTTTTGCGGTCGGGTTCGTCAGGCTCATGATGCGCGCGCCGACCTTGGGCACGAACGGCTCCGTAATTTTGAACACATCGCCGCAAATTCCGTTAAAGCGGCGGGCAATGACATGGGTCAGCTCAACATG
>CAZIGE010000059.1:0-11071 GCA_964538475.1 uncultured Oscillospiraceae bacterium
ATTGTTGATTTGAACAGCGAAAGATTTAAGATAACCAGTAAAACGATCAAAATGATAATATAATCAAAAAACCAGTCGCCGAAAGTCGTCCATCCGTCATTAGACGCATACATTATCATACAAAACAGAAGATACAATGCAAATATAATTGCATTTAGCGCATACAAAATCTTGTTAGATCGCTTGCTGCGAATGAGAACTTTTTCTTCCATTTCTAAAATCCTTCATCTACTGTTTTTTGGGCGTTTCAATATCCAGGCTAACCTTGGTAAATGTTTTTGTTTCCTCGTTGTATTTGTATACAGCCGTTACCTTGCCAACATAAGTATCGCCGTAATTATCTCGGATTGTCACCTTTCCTTTTCCGGTGTAAGTATTGCCGTCAACATCAATATCGGATAGGGTGGTGATCGCTGTTTTCACATCCGCATAAGACAGGATGCATTTCGCTGCAACTGCTGCATTGACGGTACTTTCGAATTTTTCTCTGGGATCAGACTCCGACCCCGACTCTGTCTGCCCACACGCACACAACGATAAAACCATAATCAGCGCAAGAGCCAAAGCAATAACTTTTTTCATTTCTTTTCATCCTCCTTCTTTTTAATGGGCTTCGGACATTTTGCATCTTTGGGGATATGCCACGGGCTTCCCTTCCCGTCCTGGCTGGCATCCTTGATCAAGCCTTTCCGACACCAGTCACTAATTGTCGCTTGGGTATAGCCCCATTTTTCAGAGGCTTCCTTTGTCCCCATGGTTTCTGCCATATATCGTACCTCCATTCTCTCTTTTGGGGATCAGAAATCCCTGCTATTCCTAAGTATATATCTTATAATTCCATATGTCAAGTATTTTATATCCTGCAATTCCATAATATTTCCGCGATGTGGATTTATAATATATTCACACACGGAGGTTGTATGTATGGATTATGTGGAATGGTTTTATACTCGCTTAACGGATTTACGACTGAAAAAAGGCGTGTCCGCAAGAGACATGAGCCTGTCTTTGGGGCAGTGTGAAAGTTATATCAATAAAATCGAAAACAGGCGTACCTTACCCTCATTCATGGGCTTCCTTTATATTTGCGAATATCTTGATGTTACGCCGGAGGAATTTTTCAGCAAAGATCCTTCTCCGCAGAAAACAAACGAGCTGCTTACCGAAATCAGGAAGCTTACCCCCGAGCAGGCAGAGCATATCCTTCAGGTCGTTAGAGACATCGGCCGATCTGTTCCGTGATCGGGCAGTCTGCTTCTGCGAAGAAGTAAAGAATTGCTGCCGCATCGTGCAGACCGGCGAAACGGAGATCTGCCCCGGCATCAACCTGCAAGAAGGTGAATTAAATAAAAATATCCCCCCGCTTCCGCAAAAAAGCAGGAAGCGGGGGGAGCTTTTCGGTTATTTTGGAGATGCTTCCCCGGGCTGCGATTGGCGCGGGGGGGCGCGATACGGCTCACGCGATCGGGTCGAAGGCATACAGCCCGAACAGTGCCAGCAGGCCGTCCGGCTGGTTGTATTCCATGCCGCAGCAGTCGGACAGCTTCCGCACGAAAATACAGTAAGCGGACATGCAGGAATATTGCAGCGTCGGGAAGCGGCAGGGCTTGCCCTCTTTCCGCGCGCAGGGACTGCACAGCGCGCAGCCGCTCGCCCCGACCATCAGGCCGGGATATCCCGCCTCGCGCAGCTGCCCGATCAGGCGAAGCTCGGCGGCGTTGTGCCCGGCCTTGGCCTGTTTGATCGCAGGCGCGTCCGAAAAGTCCGCGATCTCCCACACCGTTTGCAGCACGAGCGCCCTGCGATAGGCCAGGATCTTCGCCTTCATCTGCTCGACCGTGCCGCAGTCGGGTGGGCAGGCGTAGTTCACGCCGTACTGCCCGCACAGGTTTTCCTCGCAATACGGGCGAAAAACAGGGTCAAACACGATCTGCGCGGTATCCACGATCTGCGCAGCGGCGAACCCCTGCGCAAACGCCAGTTCCATCATTTCCCGATCGGACATAGGCACCTCTCAGATCTCCTGCGGTGCATCATCGGACTGCGCCGCGTGGACGAACTTCATCATTTCCTCGCCCGTGATCGTCTCCTTGCCGAGCAGATATACGGCGATCTCGTCAAGCAGTGCGCGGTTTTCCGAAAGCAGCGCACAATCGGCGGCGTACGCCTCGTGCAGCAGCCGCTGCACGGCGGCATCGACCCGCGCGGCGGTATCCTGCGAGCAGTCCAGCTGCATCGCGCCGTCCAGATACGCACTTTGCACCACGGCGGGTGCCATCAGCTCCAGCTCGTCGCTCATACCGTACTGCGCGACCATGCTCTTGGCCAGCGCGGTCGCGCGCTGGATGTCGTTGGATGCGCCGGTGGTCATCGTGCCGAACACGACCTGCTCGGCCGCACGGCCACCCAGCAGGCTGCGCAGCCGCGCGATCAGCTCTTCGCGGGTATCGAGGAATTTTTCCTCCTCGGGCAGATACATCGTTGCGCCCAGTGAGCCGGAGGTGCGCGGGACGATGGTGATCTTGGAAACGGGCATGGCGTTCTTTTCCAGCGCCGCGACCAGCGCGTGCCCTACCTCGTGATAGGCCACCATGCGCTTCTCGCTCTCGGTCATGACCGTGTTTTTCTTCTCCGTTCCGGCGATCACGGTTTCAAACGATGCGAGCAGATCCTCCTGATTGACCAGTTTCCTGCCCATGCGCACGGCGCGCAGCGCCGCCTCGTTGACCAGATTGGCCAGATCCGCACCGACGCAGCCCGCCGTGGCCAGCGCGATCTTCTTCAGATCCACATCCTCGGCCAGACGAATCTTGCGGGTATGCACCTTGAGCGTATCCAGACGCCCCTGTAAGTTGGGATTGTCCACGACGATACGCCGATCGAACCGACCCGGGCGCAGCAGCGCCTTATCCAGAATTTCGGGGCGGTTTGTCGCCGCGAGGCAGACGATGCCCTTGTTGGAGTCAAAGCCGTCGATCTCGCCGAGCAGCTGGTTCAGCGTCTGGTCGTTATAGCCCAGACGGCCGTCGCGGGAATGGCCGACCGCGTCGATCTCGTCGATAAATACGATGCACGGCGCGACCTTTGCCGCCTGCTGGAACAGGCTGCGGACGCGGCTCGCGCCGACACCGACGAACATTTCCTCAAAATCCGAGCCCGAGATGGAGAAGAACGGCACGCCCGCCTCTCCCGCCACGGCCTTGGCCAGCAGCGTCTTGCCCGTGCCGGGCGAACCGACCAGCAGCGCGCCCTTGGGCAGTTTTGCGCCGATCTCGGTATATTTCTGCGGATTATGCAGGAAATCGATGATCTCCTGCAAGCTCTCTTTGGCTTCATCCTGTCCCGCCACATCGCGGAACGTTACGCCAGTCTGCTTTTCCATGTAGACCTTTGCGCCGGACTTGCCCATGCCGCCCATGCCGCCGTCGGAGGTCATGCGCCGCGTGATCAGGTTCATCACGAGGAACAGTCCGCCGATCATCAGCGCATAGGACAGGATCATCATGATCAGGGAGTTGTCCTCGACGATCTTTTCGCTGCCGACCACGCCCATCGCATGCAGCCGCTCCAGCAGCTCCATGTGATCGCCCGAAGGAAGCCCGGTGTAGCAGGCGCGCTGCTGATTGGCGGGCTTAGCGGCTTCCTCTTTCGTCATGTAGAGGATGCGATCCGTCCGCAGCTGTACTTCGGCCAGATCGTCGTTTTCCATTGCTTCGAGGAAATCGCTGAACGTCGTCTCGCGATACTGGCTTTTCGAGACGGCATCGTAGATCCAGGAAAACAGCAGCACCAGCGCCAGCGTCACGATCAGTGCGATCAGGCGCTGATTGCGGGGCTTCTTATCATCCGGCTTACGGTTGGGGTCTTTGCCGTTATTTGCGTCGTTCCGATTTGTATCCATATGGTCGCTCATCCTTTTTTCTTACTGCGGCTGCACGGGCTATGTAGGCTCCGTTCGTGCGCTCTTTTCCGCATGAATATGCCGCGCAGCTTTATTTTACCCCATGATATCATATTTTTTCGCCCGGGGCAATGCATCTTTCGCCGAAGGCGCGTAAACTTTCTGTTAAGGAAACGCCGACGGCGCAGGGCGTTACCCGCGGTGCGGCTTTTCCCGAAGCGTGCGCAGCGTTTCGCGGATCACATCCAGCCCGCGCTCCGGCTCTTCCTCATGCAGCAGCGCCGCCTCCAGCGGACACAGCCCCGTTTTTTCCCGATTTCGAATGTGCTCGGCCAGCGTCTCCCAGCCGATCTCGATGCCCTGCGCGCGCAGGATCTTCACCGCGCCGACGCTGATGATCTGCGCGTACACGCGGCGCACGCCGAGCAGACAATAAAGCATGGCGGCGGCTTTTCCCACGACCCGATCCGCCGCGGAGGATCCCATCAGGTCAACGCCTTCGTCCAGCCATTGCAGCAGCGGCGCGACCCCACGCGCGTTGCTTTCGTACAGCACACCGTCGCGGCAGGCGGCGCAGGTGCAGCCGCGCGGCAGCGCCGATTTTGCCTGTTCCCAATCTGTCATGCATCCGTACCTCCTTCGGAAAAATCGATTTTATTATATCGAAAAAGATGCGGCGTGTCAATCATCTGCACGGCGAAGCACCCGCGCGGGACGCAGGAAAACCCGATTTGCGCGATTTTTCATTTTTCCCCTTTACAAAATCGAGAAGTCCTGTTATAATGATCTAGTTATAAGAGATGCACCGGTGGCTCAATGGATAGAGCATCGGATTCCGGTTCCGAGGGTTGGGGGTTCGAGTCCCTTCCGGTGTACCACAGGAGAGCCATACGAACATGAAGCGGTTATTTACATCACCGCACGCGGTTTCGTGTTGCTCTGTTCGTTATGAAAGAGTCCTCAGTTCCTTAGAAAAGGAGCTGAGGACTCTTTTATAGTGCGTTGTGTAATGTTCCGCCTAAATCTCTGCCCCATCAGGTAAGCAAAACCTCTTACGAAAGGAAGTGAGGTAATGAACGACTTGAACGTGACACAGGCTCTCCTGAAAGCAATCCTCGAACTCATTGAGAAGTGTGAAACGCTGGAAGAACTTCGCGAGAGCGTGAAGCGCATCACGAACGAGCAGTAAAAAAAGATCGGCCGCCTCGCAACGACCGCCGATCTTCCACCCCCAAAAGGTGAGCCGGGAGCCTTACCCCGGCCACCTTGATTATAACCGGGTTAGGCAGAAAAATCAAGCAGAATTTAATAGCAGTAGCTTTCCACGAAATACCGTTTTTTTCGTGTCGATTCTGCAATAAATAAATAAAAATCCCCCCGGCTATCCATGTTACAGGACAGCCGGGGCTCTCTCATTCTGTGCTCACGATCTCGCGCACACGCAGCCACAGAGATTTAAATTTGTCAAATCCGAACATTGCCGCGTAGGCCACGAATACGCCGAGCACGACCGCACCGATCACGTATGTCCACGCGATCGCGATCTCCATCGCACTGCATGCGATCAGCATCGCCGTGACCGTCAGCGCCACCGCCACGGCGATCACCACGATATCCGTCGGCAGCTTTTTCGGCAGTACGCGTTTCGCCACCTCGACGATGATGTTCGTCGCGACCGTCAGCGCCGCGACGCACGCCAGCAGATACGAGCCGTATTTCAGCAGCAGGGTGCCCGCCGCCGTCATCAGCGCTTCCAGAATTGTTAATACTTCCATGATTTTTTCCTCCTTAAAATTTCGACCGCAGAATTACGGCCGTAGTCAACGGTTGATAAGGTGCGTTTCCAGTGCCTTTTTGGCCTCTTTCATCTGATCCGTGTTGTTGCCGTCTATGCCGTGCGCCAGCAGTGCCAGAAGCGCTCGTTGTGTCACGCGGTTGCCGTCGTCGATGGACTCAAAGTGCGTGTTGCCTTTCAGCAGCCGCCGATCCACGTCTTCGCGCCATTTTTCCAGCGCATCCAGCCGCTTGTCCTGCGTCGCATTCGGCGCTTTGGCCGCCTTAACAGCAGCGATGATCTTTTCTGCGGCGTTGGCGATCAGGATCGCAGCAGCCGCTATGCCGGAGATCGCCGTCCAGACCGCGGCTGCGTTAAATTCACCCATCGGCGATCACACCTCCCAGCAGCTTCGCCCACGTCTTCCCGCCGACCTCGCCGTCGATGTAAAGATCGTTGTCCGACTGAAATTCCCGCACCGCCGCGTCGGTCATGGAGCCGAAAGTCCCGTCGTAGGGATTGCGGTTGCCGAGCCGATAGCCGTATGTATCCAGCAGACGCTGGACGGCCTCTACCGCGTCGCCCGATGCGCCCTTCCTGAGGTACGGGAGCGTAAGCGTGACCGTCTCCGCCGCACCCTTTGTAGCCTCTGCGCCGTCTGTCAGTACCATGACCGTGTGACCGCTCTTGAGCAGGATATCTCCGCGCCGCAGGTAGTCGCTCGATGTCAGATACTTGCTGTCCGTCAGCGCTTCATACGCGCCGCAGGCCGTCAGCCGTGCGGCCATCGTCCGCGTTGTGAATGCGTTGTCGCCGTAGGGGATGTTCGCGCCGCCTGCGATCGCGCACACATGCATCAGGCTTGAACAGTCGCATTCGCAGTCGCTTGTGATTTCGGCAAGATTGAACCCCACCTGCGCCGCCTGCTGATACAGTGTGTTGCGGTCGGGCTTTGCCTGATCGTAGCCGATGTGTGCATTCGCGCAGGCCGCCTCGCACGCCGCCGCGCTCTTTTCGGCCAGCGCCGCATCCAGCGGACGCAGTACCGTGTGCCAGCCGCCCGCGTACCAGTTGAGCGTGCGCACTTCCTTGCCCGTCTGGTCGCCCGCCACGCCGTTGTAGCCCTTGCCGTTTTCGTCGATCGTCGCGTGTCCTAATTTTACTGCCATTGTAAAAATCCTCCGTTTTTTGAAAAGTGAAAATCTAAAAAAGTTCTTGACAAATGCGCATTAAATGCGTATAATATATAGTGTAAGGAGGGCGTTCCATGAAAAAGAAAGACCTCGTCAGACTTTTGGAAAGGAATGGCTGGTGGTTGGAACGGCACGGCAGAAATCACGACATCTATACCAACGGTCAAAATTCCGAGCCGATCCCGCGCCATTCCGAAATCAAAGAAACGCTCGCGAGAGACATCATCCGCAGGCAGGGGCTGAAATAAGCCCCTCGCCACTATATCAGGAGGTTCAAATATGTCGAAATTTGTTTACCCGATCATCCTTCACCCCGAGCACAGCGGTGGTTATTCCGTCAACATTCCCGACTTGCAGATCGGCACGCAGGGCGAAACAATTGCGGAAGCAATTGACATGGCGCGTGACGCGATCGGCCTTTGGGGGATCTGCCAGCAGGACAACCATCGTGCAATTCCTTCTCCGTCTACGGTTACACCGCCTTGTGCCCCCGGCGAGATCGTTACGCTGGTCGATATCGACTTCGATGTTTACCGCCGTGCAAACGATCTACGAACCGTTCGCAAGAACGTCACACTCCCGTCGTGGCTTTGCTATCTTGCGGAGAACGCCGGTGTAAACTTTTCTCAGATCCTGCAAGACGGTCTGAAAGCAAAACTTCAAGTCGCAGATCGTTGACACCGTACACCGAACAAGCCGGGTTTTTGCCCGGCTTGTTTTTTTGTGCCCTCTCAGTAAATGCGGCTTTCCGCCTCGCGCATTTTCGCAAACGCATTATCCGTGCAGGCGCGGTCGGCGTTGACCGGGTACTGGTCTTCGTAAAGATACCGTACTTCGTGGCCGTAGACCGCAGAAACGCGCTCGCGCAGCTTTTCGTCGGCATAATCCTGATCGTTTTCCTCACGCATCTGCGCATATTCCCGCGCCAGCGCCTGCGCCGCTTCCTCCAGCTCCGCCGTTCGTTTGGCACCGAAATCAAACCGCTCGTTCAGCGCGATCAGATACAGCCAGATCGTCCGCTGTGCCTGCCGATCCGCCGTCACGCGCTGCAGCTCGTTTTTCGCGTATTCCTCCGTCTTCTCCTTCAGCTCGGCTTGCCATTGGAGCATATCCATGTACTTTTCCACCCGCACGCCGAATTCCCGCGTGCTGCGCCCGTCGAAAATAAAATGATCATCCATGCAGCCCTGCCCCCTTTCTGGCCGTGCGGTCTGTCAGCAGATCGATCACGCGGGAAGCGAATGCCTCCGCGTCCTCGCCCGGCTGCTGTGTGATGTAGATATCGCCGATGTTCGTCACGCCCTGCGCGCCCTTCACATTTCGCGCCGCAGCCGGCTGCGCATCCGTCATCGCATCGAACATATCCTGTGCGTCGTTCTCCGTGTCGCGTGCTGCGGTCGCCGCGTCGGCCAGCGCGTCGCCGACTTTGTACGCATTGTCGCGGATCGCCTGCGCGATCCCGTCCACGATCTCTACGCCCGCCTCCGCCGCCGTCTTTTCCAGTGCCGCATAGCCCTCTTTCAGGCTGTCGTCCAGTGAAACGATCGCTTCTGCGGCGCTGTCCTTTGCCAGGCCGAGATCCGTAAATGCCGCATTGATCTCGGCGACCGAGTACTGCGACTGATTTACCATCGCGTTCAAAATCTGCATGCTCTGTTCGCTTCCGTCGCTGAGCGCAGACACGATCCCGTCTGCAAGGCCGATCTGCTTCGCCTTCTGCAGGTTTTCGCGATACTGATCGAACGCTTTATACTGCGCCCGCCAGTTTTCCATCACCTTTTTCGCCGACCATTCGCTTTCCGTCGCCATCTCCGACCAGAGGCTCACCGAGCTGTCCAGCGTCTGCCGTGCCGTAAGCTTCGCTTCTTCGTACAGTTCCAGCGCCTTGGCGTTTCTGGTCGTCTCGGTCGAAGCGATGCCCAGTGCCGCATCGTTCTGGTAGTTGCCCTTGATGTACGCTTTTACCGTTTCGATGGTATCTTCCATCGTGCGGTCGTAATAGGCCGCGCTGTCCGCCGCCGCCACAGTCGCACGTTCGGCGATCTGTAACGATGTTGCCGCGTCCGCGCCCATCGTCTTGGCGAAGGCGTAGATCGTCGCAAAGCTCGTTCGGATGCGCGTCGCCGAAACGCCGGTCGTTTCCTCCAACCGCGTCAGCGCATCTTGCGCTTCCTCCGTTTGCTCGCCGAACGTCTGTGTGAACATGGCCGTTCCCGCCCGCAGCTCTGCCGCCGCCTCCACGGACTGCGTGCCGACTTCCTTCACCAGCCGTGCCAGTTCTTTCAGCGTGCCCTTGATCGCGTCGCCCGTCAGGTTGGCTTTCAGCACATCCGCGAAGCGTTCGGTTTTGCCTCCTGCGTTGCCGCTCTCTTCTCCGATGTCCTTCAGCTCTTTTTCCAGCCCGGCCGCCGCCTCCTGCGCGCGGTATGCCTGCCGCTGCCAGGCTTCCGCAGCCCTGGTATTCTGCTCCTGCGCGCGGGCGGTCGCGGTCAGCTGCCGTTCCAGCTTTTCGACCTGCTCCGTCTGCGTGCGGTAACCTTCGTCGTTCTCGGCCGCGTCGCCGAGTGCCTTTTTCATTTCGGCCGCCGCCTGTTTGGCATCGGCCAGCTTTCCGCGCAGCTTTTCCAGCTCCTGCGCATACTGCGCGTCGGCCTGCTTCGCCCCCGCGACCATGCTTTCCAGCGCGCTTTGTGCCGCGCGCCGGTTTGCGATCTCGCGGTTGAGCTGCTCCGTCTTCATGCGCAGCGCGCCCTGCTTATCTCCGTTTTTATCGTACTCCGCCGACAGGGCTTTCGTCTGCGCCTGCAGCGTTTTATATTCCGAGTTGATATTCGCGATCTGTTGGCGGAACTCCTTTTCGCCCTCGATCTCGATCCGTGCGCCGATTTTATATGCCATTTTTCGGCCTCCCCGTGTTCATGCTGATACGCCGAAACAGGCAGGCGCTTTTCCGCACCTGCCTGTCCCTGCTTTTTCCCGGGGCACCGTTTCCTTCTGCCCCCTTCTCAGCGATATCGCATCGCCTCGAAAAATCCCGTGTGAACCTGTTTCTGCCGTGCCGTGCCGCTTGCGATCGCGTGCGCGGCCATCAGGTCGAGCAGCTCGCCCAGTCGGATATGCCGCGCCTCCTTGCGGCGCAGCCCCAGCCGCTGACCCCAGTATTGCAGCCGGGCGGTGCACAGGCTCACACCTGCGCCGCCGGCCTCCCGTTTTTTAGCGGCTCGGCCTCGATCGTGCGCCGCATCCCCTCGTTGATCGCCATCAGCACGGGCAGGCGATATTCTTCCACCTGTCCGGGGGTCAGCAGATGCAGCATGTCGGCCGCGTTCGGCACGCGGCGCGGTGCACCGTCGCCACCCGAGAATGCCGCCTCGATGCGCCTGTTTTCCTCGCCTTCGCGGATCAGCAGCCCCAGCAGCCATGCATTGTTCACCTTTGCGCGGCTCGCCACCGCTGCCAGTGTGGCCTCTTTCTCCTGCTCGGGCATTCCCTCCGTTTCCGGCGGATCGCCGCGCAGGAAGCCGCTCAGCGCGTGCAGGCCGCCGCAGCGGGCGGTGATCTCATCCACCGCCGCCACGGTCAGGCACAGCGGAAATTCCACGCCGCGCACCGTCACCGTCACGCCCATCCGTTACGCCTCCGTGATCCCGAAGATCGTATTCAGCGCCTCGCGTGCCTGTGCTTCGGTCGTGCATTCCTCGCCGGCCCATTTCCACTCGGCATCCTGCGTGTCCGCGCGGTGGATGGTCGCTTCCAGATCCTCCGTCTGCCACGATGTGGTCTTGCCCATCGTCGTGGCCTTCACGCCGCTGTCTTTGAATTTGGTCTTCGGGAAGATGTACGGCTGCCACAGCGTTTTGCCCGCCGACTTATACTGCACGATCACGCCTACGCCGATATACGGTTTTTCCGTTTTCGCGCCGTATTTGGTGATCTTCACCTGCTTGCTTCCGAACGTTGCCTCGGTCGCCTCCGCCGCGCCGTTGATGAAGCGCCGCGCCGCGTCAAACAGTCCGTCCACCGTCAGCTTCAGCGAGCCGCTTTCGAAAACGTCCGTTTCGCTCTCGGCCAGCACATCATCCGCGTAAAACTCGTTGTCCGATGCGGTGTTCACGCTCACGTCCACGCCCACGCCGCGCGCGAGCACCATACCCTCGCTGAACGTCACCTTGCCGCCGTCCGCGGCATATTTTCCGACCACGG
>CAZIGE010000060.1:0-10922 GCA_964538475.1 uncultured Oscillospiraceae bacterium
TCTGAGTGACAAGACTTGAACTTGCGGCCTCTACCACCCCAACCGATTTTTATGCGTTTTTTACGTGATTTTGAGTCAAATACGTGCTTTTTTGTCCGAAAACTCTGCTCTTGTGCCCGTTTGGTGATGCCCATCGCAAGTACTCCGCTCACCGTTGTGGTCAAAACATGTGGTCAAACTTTCGCTCCGATGCTACGGCATCATGGTTGAGGTCTTTTGCTTGAAATGAGCAGTTCAAAATGAGATCCGAGGCGCAATATTTGATGTGCAGAAGGCAAAGAAAATGCAATACACGTCTTTTAGCAACTTATCACCATCGAAAACGACAAATACTGAAATCTCAGCATTTATCGGCTGATAGCTATTGACTTTCGTGCCGAAAAATGTTATAATATATATAGTTAAATAAAAGATTTTGTTGCGAGGTATATTTAATGGCGGCAAGCTATAAAAAACTCTTTAAACTGTTGATCGATCGTGATATGAAGAAAAAAGAACTTGCACAAAAAGCAGGTGTGAGCATAGCAACTATTACAAAAATGGGAAAAGATGGGGCTACTGTATCGAGCAACGTGCTTGTAAAAATTTGCACTGCACTTGAATGTAAGCTTGATGATATTATGGATATCGTGCCTGTGGATATTTCAAATGAGGAAAATAAATGAATATTATTAGTTTGTTCAGTGGTTGCGGTGGATTGGATTTGGGATTTGAAAAAGCAGGTTTTGCGATACCTATTGCTAACGAATTTGATAAAACCATATGGGAAACTTTTGAAGCAAATCATCCATGCACTAAGCTTATCAAGGACGATATAAGAAACATCAATGAGGCGGATTTTCCAAACGATATTGATGGAATAATTGGTGGGCCGCCTTGCCAAAGTTGGTCTGAAGCGGGATCTTTAAGAGGTATTAACGATGCACGAGGACAACTTTTCTTCGAATACATCAGGATTCTAAAAGACAAGCAACCAAAGTTCTTTCTTGCTGAAAATGTAAGTGGAATGCTGTCGAATAGGCATTCAGATGCGGTAAAAAACATAGTATCCATGTTTGAAGAATGTGGCTACGACGTTTCAATTACATTAGTAAATGCAAAGGATTATGGTGTTGCACAAGAAAGAAAACGAGTCTTTTATATTGGATTTAGAAAAGATTTGGGTGTGGATTTCGAGTTTCCGAAAGGATCCACAGAAGATGAGGATCAAAAGATTACTTTGAGAGATATTATATTGGATCTCCAAGATACTGCCGTTCCGGCTTTGGAAAGAAACAAACACAATCCACAAGCAATTAACAATAATGAATACTTTACAGGTTCCTATTCACCGATTTTTATGAGCAGAAACAGAGTTAAATCTTGGGATGAGCAAGCTTTCACTGTACAAGCATCGGGCCGTCAATGTCAGTTACACCCACAAGCACCTAAAATGGTCAAAGTAGGACATAACGATTGTAGATTTGCAGAAGGTCAAGAACACTTGTACAGAAGAATGACCGTAAGAGAAGTTGCAAGAGTACAAGGATTTCCCGATGACTTCAAATTCATTTACACAAATGTTGATGATGCGTACAAAATGATAGGGAATGCAGTTCCTGTAAATTTGGCGTATGAAATTGCACTTGCAATAAAAGATGTATTGGAGGAAAACATATGAGTAACCAAAGCAACGATAAAGGAAGAGCTTATGAGTATATTTGTCTTCAAACCTTGTTCGGAGAAATTAACAAAATTAGATCTGCTGAGATCATTGAGAATAGCAGTCTGCACGCAGCGGAACGAGCGTGGTCCACTGTAGATGAAAAAACACATGAGGTACTGACAATTAGTGCTAAAGCAGCTGTTGCAACGCTTTTCGACATGGAACCTATGATTGTTGAAAAAGATAAGGACACTCTACAACTTTATATTCAGCCTGATACAAAGGGCGAGGCTGGATATGTAAGAGACATCATTATTGTGCGTAAAGATGTTAGGTGGGAAGTTGGTTTAAGCATCAAACATAATCACTTTGCTGTGAAGCATAGTCGGTTAGGCAAGAGTCTTGATTTTGGAGATAGATGGTTTGGTATTCCTTGCTCTCAGAATTATTGGGATGAAATAAGACCTATTTTTGATTATATTGATCGGGAAAAGCAGGCTAATAAAAAGTGGAGTGAATTGCCGTCCAAAGCTGAAGATGTATACATTCCTCTTTTGAATGCATTTGTAAATGAAATTAAAAAAGCTAATGCTGAAAATGAAGGTATTCCGAGAAAAATGGTTGAGTACCTGCTCGGTCAATTTGATTTTTACAAAGTCATAAGTATAGACAATAAAAATGTTACACAGATTCAAACATATAACCTCCGCGGAACATTGAATCGTGCAAGTAACAAAGAGCAACCGAAGATTATCGTACCTGTTTCTTCTTTGCCGACTCGTATCGTTAGCTTAGAATTCAAGCCCGGTAGCGATAATACTGTTGAACTTTATATGGATGGTGGTTGGCAATTTAGTTTTCGCATTCATAATGCTTCTACCTATGTTGAGTCAAGCTTAAAATTTGATATTCAAATTATCGGAATGCCTGCGTCTATCATATCGATCAACTGTTCATGGAATTGACCGTTGGTAGCTTGTTTTCTGGGATCGGCGGTATAGATATCGCATTTCAACAAGCATGCTATAAGATTTCTTGGGCTATCGAGAAAGATGCCGCATGCACTCGGACATATCGTTACAATTTCAAAGATGTCACTTTAATAGAGAAAGATATAAGGTCAGTAAACCCCAACGATCTCGATAGTGTAGACGTAATAACGGCAGGATTTCCTTGTCAACCATTTTCGATTGGCGGAAAACAACGTGGGTTCAATGATGAGCGTGGAAGTTTGTTCTATGAGATTGGAAGATTTATAAAGGCTTACAAACCAAGATTTGTATTTCTTGAAAACGTGCCAAATTTGATGGAACATAACAAAGGCAAAACATTTCTTGTTGTACACAATGTTTTATCAGACTTGAATTACTCAATTAGATATCGAGTGTTACGTGCCTCGGAATATGGCGGAGTGCCGCAAATTAGGGATCGTATCTATATTGTCGCTTTTCATAATCAGGAAGATTGTGATATGTTTGAGTTTCCGAACAAAATAGATTTGCAATTTTCTATAGATGATGCATTATCAAGATGTCAAAGAAAACATGATATCTATTACTATACATCAAACGATAGTTTTTATGGAAAAGTATCTCAAATAGTTAAAAGGCACGATTCCATATATCGTGTTTATCATGATAATATAAAGTTAACTTAAAATCAAATGTGTCCTACTTTGACGGCGTCCATGGGAATAATGCGGAATCAAGTTCCATTGGTAGTGGATGATTTTGGAATTAGGAAGATAACACTTCGTGAGTGCTTGGATTTTCAGGAGTTCCCTAAAGATTTTTATTTTCCTAATACCATTACAATTGACGATGCTTATAAGCAGATTGGCAATTCGGTTTGTGTACCGGTTGTTAGAAGGATTGCAGAATAGATCAAAAAAGTGATGTGATTAGTAGTTTGTGGATATAAAGTAAAGGAGGAATAATATGTCATTTATAACTGCCAGCAAATTAGATTCATTATCATCAGAACAAAAAAGAAAATTTCAAGAGTTGTTTCCTGAATTGATTAAAAGATTGATAGTATCTGAGCAATCAAATGTTCGAAATATTAGATTTCCACATTTAGATGACATATGGGCTCCCGGATTTGACGGTATTGTAGAATCAACTACAGAATCAAGGTTTGTAGCACGAGGAACGAGCGTTTGGGAATTGGGAACAAATGCTGATTCATTAGAAAAAATCAATTCTGATTATGCAAAAAGAACAAAGAATTCATTGGGTGTAGACAAGGGAAATGCCACTATATATTTAGTAGTTCCTAAAATATGGGCATACAAAATTTCTCTTGTCGAATGGGAAAACTCCAAAAGCGAATGGAAGAGGGTTCGTGTGTATGATGCGAGTATTCTTTGCGATTGGATAAACGAGTGTCCTAATGTATGTGCTTGGCTATTTGAAGAAATATTTGGTGAACATCTTAGCTTTTATACATTAAAAGAGGCATGGAAAAGATTTTCTAAAAAAACATCCCCACCGCTTTCGTATTCAATGTTCTTGAGCGGCAGAGCTGAATCCATAAATCATTTATTTAATAAAATAAATGACAACTTGATAATTAGAGTAAAAAGTAATATAACAATAGATGCATTTGGATTCTGTTTAGCCGCATTACTTACGAACAATGAACTTTCGCAAAAGATTATCGTAATTAAAGATAAAAATACATACCTTAGATTTTCAAGAGAATATAAGAACAAAATATTTCTTTTGGATTTCATGATGACGGATGATCTTGATGAATCCAATATTAATATTCTGTGTTATTGTAAAGAAGATACTTCGATCCATGCAGATGTTGATTTGGACCCATTAAACAAAGGACAATTTAAAGTTGCCTTGAAGGATATGGGTGTGGCAGAACATGAAATCGATGCATTTTATGAATTTACGCATGGGCATATTCTTGCTTTAATAAGAAAAATTCCGGGCACATCTACAATGTCAAGCCCAATGTGGAAGAATCAAGGAGAGGTACAATTATTAGCTCCTCTGATGTTTGTACGCAATTACAACATGAGTGAGGCGGCAGATAGGTATTTATTGGAACGGTTAACCGATGTTTCTTATGCACAATTGAATTCGTTATATACCAAATGGGAAGCATTAGAGGATGCACCGTTAAGGTATGTAAATGGTCACTATTGTACAATAGTGAATTTTGAAGAAGCATGGGAAACTTTAAATATTAAAGCATGTGATTATCCTTTTAAGCGGCTTGCTAACATTATTTTGGAACTTTGCTCCGGCAATTGTAATCAAAATATTCCAAAAGATTTTCTATTGAGATGCCAAAAGCATTTGAGAAATTTGTTTCTCAACCTTATTTATGTTTCATATTCGGAGCCAAACAGTCCTGAATTAACAACTTTGATTCAAAATATCCTGGATATGACCAAAAACGGATGTATGAATTTAATTATGGATAATCTTTCGGTGATTGCTGAAGCATCTCCAAAAACAGTAATGGATTATTTGCAAAATGACATCACATCACCGGAAAGCGTGGTATTGCCGTTTTTGCAAACATACAAATATTCTACTGTTCTGCATGCATTAAGCGTCTTATGTACATTTGATGAAACTAAGATCCGTGCGTCTAACTTGCTGTTTGAGTTAATGGATCAAGAATGCGGAAAGGCATATTCTAATTCTCCAAAAGATTCGTTATTAACAGCACTTTGTTTGTGGCACGATGAAGGGGCACTGACATTAGACGATAAAGTAAGAATTGTAAAAAAATATTTAGAAAAATCTCCTGTAAAAGCTGCATATTTTGTTGTTGATTTAATTCGATTAAATAGCATAATGTTAAGTGTACGATTAGGCGCAAGGAGAGTGCCCAGCAAGGAAAAAATAACAACGAAGCAACTTGTTGATGCAGTAAACGAGTTGGCAATTGCTGCATTTGATATAGCACATAAATATAAAAAGCTGGATTTGATAAAAAAGGTTGTTGATTGTTACAGGCATTTAACGAAAGAAACATTGATCCATATTGCAGATTCGTTTGATCCAAATAATTATTCTGCAGACGAAATCATTGAGTTTAATTTTGAATTGAGGCAAAAACTCATTCGTATATTAAAAAACAAGGATGAAAAAGAACAATATTGGGTGGAACCATTCTGTTGTTGGAGAGAAAGAACAACGCTTGAGGGTACCTTTAATTCAAATGCTTGGGCGTTTATTAATTACGATATCTGTCCTGCATTAGACTTAATAGAAGATGAAGAAAGCAAACTATATGGCATATCTCCAAAACAAAAGCAACTTAGACAGAATCTGTTTGAAAAATGTGAATCAGATCTTGGTGATGGTGTATATTCACATATTTCATCTGTCATGCATAATGATGCCGGCTGGGGATATTTCTTTGCCGAGATGATTCAGGTTTGTAAATATAGAATCTTTGTTGACTGTTTGCTGAAAGAAAATAAGATTTGTATTTTGTCGGCGTTTGTTGATTCGGTAGATATAGATAGTGCAAAAACTATTCTATTGGGGTTGCAAAGTGATGTTCGATGTAAAGTCCTTAATTTAATGCATAGATTGGATATCGTTGATATTTTAGAAAATGAAGAAATGAAAAAAGCATTTTGGTGTCATCAACATATGCGTGAATATAGTGAGATTGTTTATTCTAATTTATTGGTTTATAATCCTTTGGGATTGGTTAATTATTATGTGTATAATTCAAGGATAGATTTATCTTCCGTTTGTTCGGATGTAATAAATCTTCTGGAAGCATTAGCAGGATATAATCAATCCGAGAAAAGATATCAGGATTGTTTTGAGATTGATGAACTGGTTAAAAAATTGGACGATTTTTTCTATTCAGAAAAGTTTGCCCAAGTATGCGTTAAGCTCTATGTGAATAAGCTTATCAGTTTTATTCCTGATGCAATGGCGCGGTTTTATTTCGACAATCCATTACAAATGATAAATGAGATTAAAGACAATAGTGGAAATGGATTGGGATATTCTTTCTTTTGGCATGATTATAGGTTGCCTTTTATAGCATATTCACAGTTTTCCAACTTCAAATCATTTTGCGATATTCTTATGCTATCATCTAATGGGGAAAATGCAGACATATTGGGCAGTATATTTGGAAGATGTATTGACAATCATGACGGAATATTTCCTCACGAATTTATTATGAGAGTTTTAGATGAATACGATGATGAAGAAATAAATCGTAATTTTTTAGTTGGAAAAATGAATTCAATCGGTGTTAGAAATGTTTCAGATGGCTCTGATGAAAAAAGTATCGCAGAAAGATATAAGTTAAATGCACAATCAATTGAAATTGATTATCCTGTAACAGCTGAACTTTTACGTTCATTAGCAGAACAGCATTTGCGTACTGCTGACCAAGATAGTGCTATGTATCAATTGGGCTTTAATATTTAACCGTATATTTTGGGCAAAATCATACTTTACATTGAAAATTCATTGCTGAAGTATGATATGAAATAGAAGCCTTATGACATCTTGACAACTTTCCTCAAATATGCTATAATAAAAACACAATCACATATAACCAACAACTTAATATTTGCAAATATAGTGCCACTCACACGAGCACAGACTCGTACTTACATATACATATCGGCACGGAGCATTGAAGCGGACGAAATCGTTCGCTGTTTGGTGCTACCGTGATTCGTATGTTTTAAGTACGGGTCTTTTTGTTTTGCAAAAAACATTTTCACGTATTCAAATTTGGTTTGCAATAGTCAAAGAAAGATACGGCGTAAAAATACATAGTCGAAAATCGATCCGGATCTTCGACAAAAAGCAGAAAGGAGAAATAGCAATGAAATCATCGACAATAAAAAGTTTCGACGAACTGCCGCTGTATCTGTCGGTTTTGGATGTGGCGGCACTACTCGGTATCTCACGCTCAAGTGCGTATGAGCTTGCGGCGAGCAAGGGATTTCCAAAGCTGAAGCTCGTGCCGGGACGAATGATCATTCCGAGAGACAAGCTCAAGGAATGGCTGGATGAGCAAACGAGTAGCGAGGATTAAAAAAATTTGATTATCAAGCAGGTTAAAGGAGTATGCCGCAGGCGGCAACTCCAACTCACATCGTACGGCAGAGCCGACCGAATTTGCGAGGAAAAACAAGATTTTGCGAGATTTCGGGAGATGTCGAGTTTTCAAGACTGCGCCACTTTGTATACCGCAACAGCACAAAATATACCATTCTATGTCACTTTTGGACTCCAAAAACACGATTTTGCGGGCTTTTCGTGCCACTTTCGTATGCCACTATGGTATTCCAAAGCGATTCCTTCGGTATCTTGCACAGATCAAAAATTAAAAATTCTTGTGTCTGAAGTGATAACTCTACCACTTGGGGCTGGATATCGTCAGATATTTGTGCTATTGTTTGTACTGAAAAATATGAAAGGAAGTGATATATTGAGTAAAAAACGTCCGTCGGGTGACGGACTGATACGAAAAAGAAGCGACGGTCGATGGGAAGGCCGCATCATCGTCGGGCAAAAGCAGGACGGCAAGTTCATCTACCGTTCAGTGTTTGCCAAAACACAAAAAGAACTTCTGCCGAAGCTTGATGAGCTTCGATTACGCTATAATGGCGTGGAACTGACCGAGGAAAGTGCTGTCACGCTCGGTGATTGGCTCGATAGGTGGATGAGCGAATACAAGCAAGGTGTCCTGCGTGCAAGCACGTATTCACGATATCGTTCGGATATCAAAAACCATATCGCACCGCACATCGGTCAAAAGAAACTGACGCAGATCAGATCATCCGACATTCAAAAGCTATACAATGCTCTGTCAGATCAAGGACTTGCATCAGCCACGGTGCGAGGTGTCCACATGATCTTGCATACTGCACTTGCTTGTGCCGTCAGAGAAGGTCTGCTTCCGAAAGATCCGACCGAAGGCACATCACCGCCGAAGATACAACGCAAAGAAAAGCGTGTGCTGAGCAAAAGCGAGATCGGTATCTTCATGAAACAGCTTGAAAGTGATATATTCTGGCACGACCTGTTCTACACGGAATTGCTCACAGGGATGCGGAGAGGTGAGCTGTGCGGTATCAGGTGGGAGGATTTTGACGAGCAAAAAGGCACGCTCAAAGTAGCACGTTCGATCGAATATGTTCACGGCAAGCTCGTTATAGGCGAAACAAAAACCGAGGACGGCAAGCGTGTCATCTATCTGCCGGAAAGCCTAAAACGAATGCTTGCGGATAAAAAGTTCAACAGCATCAGCGAGTGGGTGTTCCCGGATATGATCGATCCAAGCAAGCCCATAAGACCTGACAGTGCGTATCACAAACTGAAAAGCACGCTCAAGGCGGCAGGACTTCCCAACATTCGTTTCCATGACTTGCGACACACGTTCGCTTCACACGCTGCCAACTCCGGTATTGCTCCCAAGACCTTGTCCGAGATTGTAGGACACAGCAAGGCAAGCTTTACGCTCGATACCTATGCCCATGTAACGACCGATATGCAAAAAAATGCGGCAAACATCGTTACGAATTACCTCACCGACATTCTCGGAAAGGAGATGAAACCATGGGAAAACGCAAAAGCGGAACAGGAACGGTAAGGCAACGCAAGGACGGTCGATGGGAAGGTCGGATCGTTGTCGCATATGACGAAAAAGGTTTGCCGAAAACGAAAAATGTTCTCGCCAAAACAAAAGCGGAATGTATTGACAAACTAAAAAAACTCAAAGCGGAGCTCGGAACATCGGATCAAATAAAATGCTCTCCCGATATGTCGTTCGGAAAATGGATGGACTATTGGTATCGCACATATTGCAAAAACACCCTGAAAGAATACACACAAAAGACTTACGAGCAACGCATCTATAAGCAAATTATCCCGAAACTTGGTCAAAATCCGCTGAACAAGATTACGACAGGTACACTGGAAAAGTTCTATGCACAACTCAAAACAGACGGAAGATTGGTTCGCAGAGAGCAGAACGGAAACGGACTGTCAAGCTCGGTGATACGGAGTATACACGCGCACTGCCGAGCCGCCTTGAAAAAGGCGGTAGACGAAAAACTCATCACAAAAAATCCTGCAATCGGCTGTAAACTACCGCCGAAGCAATCAACGGAAATTGAGATTCTCTCACCGGAAGAAATGCAAAGACTGCTATATCAGGCACAAATCGAAGGCTTTTACGAAATGTTCCTCCTCGACCTGTCAACCGGACTTCGCAGAGGAGAACTGCTCGGACTGAAGTGGGATGACATAGATTTCGATGAAGGGACGCTGTCTGTCAAACGCCAAGTGCGATTTGAAAAAGGCAAGCTAATTATTTCTTCGCCAAAGACAAAAGCATCCGAACGCACCATCGTCTTGTCTCCGCCAATCATTGAAATGCTGAAAGAATACAAGAAAACGGTCAATTCCACATGGCTCTTTCCGTCGCCTGTCAAAAGGGAAGATGTTCCAAGAGATCCAACGGCTTGTCGGAAGCGACTTTCGCAGATCCTTGAACGAGCAGGCTGTAAGCACGTGCCGTTCCACGCACTACGGCACACATTCGCTTCACAAGCATTCCATTACGGTATGGATGTCAAAACGCTGGCTTGTACGATCGGTCACGAAAGCGTAGAAACGACTTTGAACGTTTATGCCCACATTTCCGAGAAAATGAAGATGGATGCCGCCGACCGTATCGACAACGCAATCGGCACGGCAACAGGCGAGAAATTTGCCTTGTGTGGCGAAAAAGAAAAGGACGAGCAACTGCTCGAAAACAGTTCCAAACGCGCCATACAAACGGTATTTGAACCGTATAAGCCGAAATACCGCCGCCGCGGCACAGGCTCGGTTCATCAGGTCAACGAGAACACGTGGGAAGGCAGATATACCCCGACCGTAAACGGAAAGCGTATCGCACGGAACGTTTACGCACACAGCGAACAGGAATGTGAGCAAAAACTCGCAGAACTGATACACGAGATGAAAGCAGAACTCGGCATCACGGGTTGAAAAATAATATGCGGTAGGCAAAGAAAAGGCTTTCGGCAACTCAAAATCAGAGAAAGCTGAAAGCCTGATTTATTCGCATTGTGGTCAAAAATGTGGTCAAGGATATTTGATAAGCGGTGATGCCAAAATAATCGATCAAAAAATATCGCAGAATTTGTTTGTAATAAACAAAAACAAAAAAAATCCGTAGAATTTGTACAAATTCTACGGATTCTTGGTCTGAGTGACAAGACTTGAACTTGCGGCCTCTACCACCCCAAGGTAGC
>CAZIGE010000061.1:0-10773 GCA_964538475.1 uncultured Oscillospiraceae bacterium
CCTATCATCTGGTCGAGGGGCAGGAATATTCTCTTGGTGCGCACATGCTGGAGGTCTGCCCGAGCCTTGCCGACCCCAACGCCCGCCCGAAGATCGAGACGCATCATCTGGGCATCGGCATGAACGAAAAGGATCCCGCCCGTCTGGTATTCGAGGGCAGGGAAGGCGATGCGATCGTTGTTTCGCTCATCGACATGGGTGGCCGCCTGCGTCTGATCGTGCAGGATATCCACTGCGTAAAGCCCATCCTGCCCATGCCCAACCTGCCGGTCGCCCGCGTGATGTGGCAGGCGGAGCCCTCCCTCACCGAAGGCGTAGAGTGCTGGATCACCGCAGGCGGTGCGCATCATACGGTACTTTCTTATGACGTGACCGCGCAGCAGATGAAGGACTGGGCGCGCATGATGGACATCGAATTTGTCCATATCACAAAGGATACCACCGTCGACGCGCTGGAAAAGGAACTGTTCCTGAACGATCTTGCGTGGAAACTGAAATAAGAGGTATCGTATGCTGGAAGAATTGAAAAAGCAGGTCTGCGCCGCCAATCTGGAACTGCCGAAATACGGCCTTGTCACCTTTACATGGGGCAATGTTTCCGGCGTTGACCGCGAAAAAGGGCTGATGGTCATTAAGCCCTCGGGCGTGGAATATGACCATATGACCGCAGACGATATGGTGGTCGTGTCGCTCGCAACAGGAGAAAAAGTGGAGGGAAAATGGAAGCCCTCTTCCGATACGGCTACCCATGTCGCGCTGTATAACGCATTCCCCAACATCGGCGGTATCGTGCACACCCATTCCCGCTGGGCGACCTCCTGGGCGCAGGCAGGGCGCGGCATTCCGGCCTACGGCACCACGCACGGCGACTATTTCTACGGGGAGATCCCCTGCACGAGAAAAATGACCCCGCAGGAGATCGGCGGCGCGTATGAGCTGGAGACGGGGAACGTCATTATCGAGACGTTCCGCGGCAAATCGCCCGATGATATCCCCGCTGTTGTGGTGCATTCGCACGGGCCGTTTACCTGGGGCACCGATCCGCACAATGCGGTGCATAACGCCGTCGTGCTGGAAGAGCTGGCCTTTATGGCGTTCCACACGGAAGCCATCGCCCCCGGAAAGGAAACCATGCAGCAGGAGCTGTTGGACAAGCACTACCTGCGCAAGCATGGAAAAAATGCCTATTACGGGCAGGGTTGAGCCCGAAAAAGGAGAAAAACACATGAAACGCGTATTTGTATGGCTGCTGGCCGCGCTGATGCTGCTCGGCTGCTGCGGCTGCGACCGAAATGAGACGACACCGACCGATGCGGTGAAGCCCGGCGAGGCGATCATCCTTGCAAAAAGCACCGGCGGCAACCCCATCGGCGGCTTCGACAGCGACGGCAACCTGGTCTACGGCGGCGATCCGTCCGTTCTGGTGGACGGCGACACGCTTTACCTGTATGTCGGGCATGACATCGCCCCGGGCGACTCGTATGTGATCCCCGAGTATCTGTGCTACAGCACGAAGGACATGACCACCTGGAATTATGAAGGCGTGGTGCTGTCCATGAAGGATGTTTCCTGGGCAAACAACAGCTCCGCCTGGGCAGGACAGGTGATGCAATACAACGGTAAGTACTATTTCTATTACTGCTCCTGGAATTCCACGGACAGCGGCAAGCAGTCCATCGGCGTGGCCGTTTCCGACAGCCCTACGGGGCCGTTCACGGATATCGGGCAGGCGCTGATCAACGGCTCTTTCACCACGGGACAGACCTCCGACTGGAACGACATCGACCCCACCGCATGGATCGAGACTGATGAAAACGGGCAGGAGCACCGCTATCTTGCGTGGGGCAACGGCAAAATGTACGTTTGCGAGCTGAACGAGGATATGATCTCCGTGAAGGACTACGATGGGGACGGACAGATCACCTTCGGCGTGGATGTGCGGGAAAAAACGCCACCGAAATCCTTTACCGAGGCGGCCTGGATCTACCGCCGTCGGGATGCCGACGGAGTCTGCTACGGCCCGTACTATGTCTTCTATGCCTACGGTTGGCGCGAGCAGATGGCTTACGCCGTCACCGACGACCTGATGGAAGGTGAGTTCACCTTCGGCGGCATTCTCATGTATCCCACCGCGACCTCCAACACCAACCATATGGCGGTATTCGATTTTCTGGGCAGCACCTGGTTCATTTATCACAACGGCTCCCTGCCCAAAGGCAGCGGATATCGCCGCGTGGCCTGCATCGAGCAGCTGCATTTCAACGAGGACGGCTCGATCCCCTATATCGAGGAAACGGCGACCGGTGCGAACGGCACGGTCTCCCGCCTGACCACCCTGAACGGCGATGTGCTGGCGCACGAGCATTACTGGAATCCTTCGGATGACTCCAATTATCCGTATAAAAATGTTGCGCTTATGGCGGCGGGTATGCAGCACGAGGAAGGCGATGCGCTCTGGGAGATCGTTGCGGGCAACAGCGACAAAACGCAGGAGAGCTATGTTTCCATCGAGGCGTATAACAAGCCGGGGCTGTACGTCGCCTACGGCGCGACAAAGGCTTATATGTGTCAGGACTACAATGGGGAGATGGCCTTGCAGCAGACGTTCCAAACCGTGATGGGTCTGGCGGGAAGCGGCGTTTCGTTCGCGTGCGTCGGTAATCCCGGGATGTACCTGTCCATCGTGGGCGGCGTGGCCGTGCTGACCGACGGCAGCGACCCCAATGCCTGCACCTTTACCGTCGAAACGGTGCGCTGAAAGCTGCGCCGCGTCCGAAAGGAGAGCACAACGACTATGAAAAAAACGACAACGGTGCTGCTGAGCCTGCTGCTGTGCGGCACGCTGCTTGCGGGGCTGACGGGCTGTGACCGCGCGGACACGCCGACCGACCCGACGCAGCCGACCATTGACTATTCTGCCCTGGATTTTACGGTGAATATGGATCAGATCAAAAAGGGAAATGTTTCCTCCAACGCCTCCGTGCACGACCCGTCCGTGCTGAAGGTGGGCGATACCTATTACATCTACGGCTCGCACATGGCAGCCGCGAAGAGCACGGATCTGAAAAGCTGGCAGCGCATTGCCGACGGCTATAAGGATTTCAACCCCGTTTTCGGGCAGATCTACGCCGTGTATGACGAAGCATTTGCATGGGCGGGCGCGCCCACCAGCCTCAATCCCACGGACGATGCGGAAAACGGCGGCGGGGAGCACGTCTGGGCGCCCGATGTGATCTACAACAAGTCCATGGGCAAATATGTGATGTATTACTGCACCACATCCAACTGGAACACCTCTACCCTGTGCTACGGCGTGTGCGATACGCCGGACGGGCCGTTTGAATGGAAGGGGAACCTGATCTATTCGGGCTTTACCCCGGATACCATCGGCGACACCAATGTGCTGGATGTCGTTTCCGAGGATCACGCCGCCTCGTACTATTACCGCGGTGCGGGCTATAACTACAAGACATGCCCCAACGCGATCGATCCGTCCGTATTTTATGACAACGACGGGAGAATGTGGATGGTCTACGGCTCGTGGTCGGGCGGCATCTTCATTCTGGAGCTTGACCCGGATACGGGGCTGGTGATCCACCCGCAGGAGGATCGCGACAACAATGTCGATCCCTATTTCGGTAAGCGCCTGCTCGGCGGTGACCACAAGAGCATCGAGGGTCCCTATATCCTGCGCACGGACGAATATTATTATCTGTTCGTCTCCTACGGCTCGCTGACGCGCGAGGGCGGCTACCAGATCCGCGTCTTCCGCTCCGAAAATCCCGACGGCCCGTACGTCGATATGAACGGCGGCACGCCTTACGGCGGCGGCCACGCGGCTTACGGCCTGAAGCTTTCGGGCAATTACGACCTGCCCAGCCTCCCGCGGGCGTATATGGCCACGGGGCACAATTCCGCGCTGGTCGATACCGACGGCAGAATGTACGTGGTGTATCACACGCGCTTCAACAACGGCACGGAGGCGCATTCCCCGCGCGCCCATCAGTTCCTCGTGAACAAAGAGGGCTGGCCGTGCATGCTGCCGTATCAGACGCAGGGCGAGACGGTCAGCCAAACCGGCTATGATAAGAGCGCCGTGGTCGGCCGCTACTATATGATCAATCAGGGTACGGATATCGGCAAGAAGATCGCAGAGCCCGTGATCGTATATCTGCTGGAAAACGGTGCGGCCTGCACGGCCGATGCCGTCGGCACCTGGACGATGGACGAGGGCACATACTTTATGACCGTCACGCTTGGCGAAAGCACTTACAGCGGCGTGTTCTGCCAAATGCCCGACGAAGCGGGCACGACGTGCATGACCTTCTCCGCCGTCGGCGCGAACGAGAGCGTCTGGGGCGTGAAGTATGACTGAAAAGAAGAAAAGGCCGCCGCGCGAGGGCTTTCGCCGCAGGATCAATCCCTATTACGGCGGCATGGATCGCCGCCGCATCGCGGCAGACGTGGCGAAAACGGTCGGGAAATGGGCGCTGTTCACCGTCGCGGCGTATGCATACTGGGCGGTGCTGTTGCTGCTGCTGAGTATTTTCCTGCTGAATGTGTGGAAGGTGAAGCTGGCAGAACTTCTGCTGTGGGCGCTGGCACTGTGCGCGGTCAGCTCGCTGGTCTACGCCGGCGTTCTGGTGCATCGAAAATTCTACTACTGACCCAATGTGATCTACAGGGAAACCTGTAAAATAATTAAAAAACGGAGGAACCAACAATGAAGAAAATCCTGTCACTGGCAATCGCGATCATCATGATCTGCGGCTGCGCGCTCGCCGTTTCCGCGGTCGAGACGAAGGCCGACGTGGACAGCCCCAACTTCTGGGGCGCGCACTCTGAGGGTGTCGCGATCACGGAAGAGGGCGTGGACATCACGTTCGTCAGCACCAGCTACGCCGATGTGGTGAGCAACTGGGAAGGCCCGATGTACATCCTGTACGCCGCGAGCGAGCCGAAGGTCAACGGTGAAGGCTACGTTGAGTACTGGGTGCAAAGAGGCGACAACTACGGCTGGAATGTGGCCAACGGCAACACTTTTGAAAATGCAGATGCACTGGCCGCTGCCGGCATCACCATGGTCAGCGAGTGCGCCGACTGGGATGCGCTGTGGGCATCCTATGTGGAAAACCTGAAGGCCGGCTGTGAAGTGCATATCCATGCACAGCTGGTGGAGGGCAACGCCGTCGTTACCATGGAGCTGCAGGGTCTGAAAATGACGACGACCGTTCCCGTGGACACCGCTGCGACGACCTACATCTCCGTTTCCGGTGAAAAGGCAAAGCTGACCGGCATCACCGTCGGTGTCGAAGAGGAACCGGCCCCCGATTCCGGCAAGCCCGAAAGCAGCGCGATCACGAGCGGCCGCTACATCTTCTCCTGCGGCGATCTGACGTTCGGCGCACTGGCGCAGGACTATAACTACGGCTATCCCGCAGCCGGCAGCCTGAGCGCTTCGACCGATACCGACATCATGACCATCACCGTTCTGGAAGACGGCACGTTCACCATCACCGACTCCTACGGCCGTCTGGTCTTCATGAAGGGCACCTATAACTCCTTCAATGTCGGCGCCGAAGCGAGCGAAGGCGGCACCTGGATCCTGGAGGATGCGGGCGACGGCAAGTACTACCTGAAAAACGTGGAAAAGGAAAAGTATGTTTCCTACAGCGAGGCGTACACCTCCTGGGGCTGCTACGCCGACAAGGCCGAGACCGGCAAGCTGACGCTGACCCCCGTTTCCGAGAACAAGCCCGATGACGACAACTCCCAGACCGGCGACATGATCGGTGTCGTGGTCGCACTGCTGGCCGTTTCCGGCATGGGCATCGCCGTCCTGAAGAAGAGATAATTTCTCCGCAAAGCATTTTCGGGTACCCGCGATAACTCGCGGGTACTCTTTTATGCTTTCGGTGTGTTTTCGGAGGGGCGGAGAAGATGTCCGCCGCGGGAAGACGTTTTTGAGGGAGATGGAAACGCATGGTAGCAAAACGCACAGGTAAGCCGTGCGAAATTTGTGATATTTTCACGGAAAGTTGTTTCGACCATTGACTTTTCGAGAGAAATGGTATATCATTACACAGTGGATTTCCGATTGCCCGCGCAGTCCGAAACAGCGACGAGGGGGATCCCCCTCGTTTTTCACCGATGTGACCATCGGTGAAATGATTTCCTGTGCGCGTGAACAAATCAAAACCGATCCGCAAAATTTTTTGGAGGAAAAAGTATGAAGAAGATTATTTCCATCGCACTGGTGCTCGTTATGTGCCTGTGCATCTTCGCGGGCTGCGTTAAGACCCCGGATCCCACCGGTGATCCGCAGGGCACGAACGCTCCCACGAACCCCAAGACCGACGTTACCGAGCCCGATTACAACACGATCCTGGCCGGTGACTACGGTGAGATCACTTTCTGGGTCTCCGAGTCTGACGGCGTGGCCGCGCAGTTCCAGTCCCAGATCGAGGCTTTCCAGAAGCTGTATCCCGATGTCAAGTTCACCTTCAAGATCGACGGCATCTCCGAGGCTGACGCTGCTTCTCAGGTCATCAACGATGTCGCTTCCGCACCTGACATCTACTGCTTCGCACAGGATCAGCTGACCCGTCTGGTGCAGTCCGCTGCGCTGGCTGCCCCCACCGGCACCCTGATCGACGCGATCACCTCTTCCAACTCCGCCGAGTCCATCTCCGCTGCCTCCGTCGCCGGTACGCTGTATGCTTACCCCCTGACCGCTGACAACGGCTACTACATGTACTACGACACTTCCATCCTGTCCGAAGAGGACGTGGAAGACCTCGCTACCATCGTCGCCAAGTGCGAGCAGGCCGGCAAGAAGATCCGCTTCGCTCTGGAGAACGCATGGTACAACGCCGCTTTCTTCTACGCTGTCGGCTGCTCCTCCACCTGGAGCATGAACACCGAAGGCAAGTGGACGGGCGTTGAGGACAACTTCAACTCCGACAAGGGTCTGATCGCCATGAAGGGCATGCAGATCCTGACCAATTCCAGCGCTTACGACTCCAACGCCGACATCTTCACCGATGCCGCCGTCGTCGTCACCGGCACCTGGAACGCTGTCACCGCTACCGAGTTCTTCGGTGAGAATCTGGGCGCTACCGACCTGCCCTCCTTCACCGTCGACGGCCAGAGCTATCACCTGTCTTCCTACTTCGGCTGCAAGCTGATGGGCGTTAAGCCCCAGTCCGACTCCAAGAAGGGTGTCGTTCTGCAGCTGCTGGCGCAGTACCTGACCAACAAGGACAACCAGCTGGCTCGCTTCAACGAGTTCGGTTGGGGTCCGTCCAACCTCGAAGCACAGGCCGACGAGGCGATCAAGACCAACGTCTCCCTGAACGCTTTCGCGAAGCAGGTTGAGTTCTCCGTCACCCAGGGCAACATCAACGGCTCCTGGTGGGATATCGCCAAGCTGCTCGGCGCCGACGCTAAGGCCGCTACCAGCGATGACGATCTGCGTACCGCTCTGAAGCAGTACGAGGATGCCATCAACGCCGTGCTGACCAAGAGCGAAGACGAGCTGAAGGCATGGGGCGTGATCGGCAGCATCTGCGGCACCGGCTGGGACACCGACTTCCCGATGACACTGCAGGATGACGGCAGCTACCTCTCCGATGTTCTGGAGCTGCACGAGGGCGAAGAGTTCAAGGTTCGCCAGGGCGGCAGCTGGGATGTCAACTACGGCCAGGACGGCGTGTCCGGCGGCAATAACATCGTTGTTGCGGCTGACGGCAAGTACCAGGTCAAGCTGGTGCTGGGCGACACCGTTTCCGTTGAGCTGATCCCCGTTAACTAATTCCATATGTTCGGAGGCTCGGGGAGCCGCGTGGCTCCCCGATTCTCCCCTGCAAAGGCATTGTTCACTGACATGCAAGGACGAGACTTGTCTTGCGTGCGTCTGACAATGCTTTTCTTACTATTCAAAGAGGAGGTAGCGTATAAACTGCGGTTTATATCGGTTCGCTTATGAAGAAGCTTTCTGATCTGCAATATTTGAAGCTGAACAGCTTTCAGCGGCTGTGGTACAATCTGGTAATGTTCTTCTGCGCGATCCCCGGCTGGTTTTTTGGTGTGCTCAAAAAAATCGCCGAAGCGGTTGCTAAGTTTGTCCTCGGCATTCGGGACGGACTGGTGGATATCGGTCAGACCTTCGCCAGAGGCAACTGGGCGGTGAAGCTTTCGTTCCTGATCTTCGGCATGGGTAATCTTTACTACGGCCAGGTCATGCGCGGTGTTTTCTTCCTGCTGTTCGAAGCCATTTTCCTTACTTACATGTTCCTCCCCAGCGGCGGCCTGTATTGGCTGGCCAAGGGCAACTGGTTCAAAGTCGGCTCGACCGTCGGCACGGAACAGGGCTACTTTGACAAGGTGCTCGATCCCGAGCTTGCGCCCATCCTCGGCCCGGATGCCACTATTGATGTTTGGGTCGACGGCGACGACTCGGTCAAGGTCATGCTCTACGGCCTGCTGACCATTATCTTCATCATTGCATTTATCTGGACCTGGAGACTTCAGGTCAAGCAGTGCCGCATCTGCATGGATATCACGGCAAGCGGCAAAAAGATCAAAAGCGGCAAGGACGATCTGAAATCCATGGTCGACGATCAGTTCCACAAGACGCTGCTCGCGCTCCCCACGGCCGGTATTTTGATCTTCACGGTGCTTCCCATCATATACATGGTGCTCATCGCATTCACCAATTACGATTTCAGTCATAACGGCCATTCGAACCTGTTCAGCTGGGTCGGTCTGGAAAACTTCAACGAGCTTGCCAATATGGACAAGGGCGGCCTCGGTCTTGCCTTCGGCGAGATCCTCAGCTGGACGCTGATGTGGGCTTTCTTTGCGACGTTCTCCAACTACTTCCTCGGCATGTTCGTGGCGATCATGATCAACAAGAAGGGCATCCGCCTGAAAAAATTCTGGCGTACCGTTCTGGTCATGACCATTGCGATCCCGCAGTTCGTTTCGCTGCTGTATGTTTCCAAGCTGTTCGATTCCTCCGGTATCATCGGCAAGCCCATCGGTGCGATCCCCTTCGTACACGACTGGATGGAGCTGAACAACTATAAATCCCTTTGGGACTCGCCCACGCTGGCGAAGATCCTGGTCATTGTCATCAATATCTGGATCGGCATTCCGCACATCATGCTGATGGCCACCGGTATCCTGATGAACATCCCACAGGATATGTACGAGTCGTCGAAGATCGACGGCGCGACAGGCTTCCAGCAGTACCGCCGCATCACGCTGCCGTACATGCTCTTTGTGACGGGTCCGTATCTGCTGACGAGTTTTGTCGGAAACCTGAATAACTTCAACGTCATTTATCTGCTTTCCGGCGGCAGCCCGACGAACACGGATGTCGGCATCGTCGGCGGCGCGACGGTCGGCCATACGGATCTGCTGATCACATGGCTGTATAAGATGACGGTGGACTCCGCCGAGCAGAAGTATTATCAGGCATCTATCATCGGTATTCTGGTCTTCGTTGTTGTGGCATTCCTGTCGCTGATCGTTTACAATGTGATTCCGTCTACCAAGAATGAGGAGGATTACAAGTAATGGCGAAGAATACAGAAATGAAAGTAAAGAGATCGGCACTCGGCGTTTCCGCCAGCCGACGTATCAGTAACTTTTTCGTCTATGTCGTCCTGATCGCCATGACGCTGATCTGGCTGTTCCCGTTCTTCGGTATCGTTCTGGAATCGCTGAAAGTGGACGTTCCCTGGATGGACGGCCGCCTCTTCCCCGCGAAGTGGGGCTTTGATAACTATATCCGTCTGTTCAAAGAGACGGACTTCCTGAAGTGGTTCGGCAATACCGCGCTCATGGGCGTGTTCACGGCGCTGTTCCAGACCTTCTTTGTCCTGTCCATGAGCTATACACTGTCCCGTCTGCGCTTTAAGGGCAGAAAGCTGCTGATGAACTTTATGCTGGTGCTCGGCATGTTCCCCGGCTTCCTTACCCTGATCCTGATCTATAAGGTCTTCGTCGACCTCGAGCTGACGATGGATATGGCACCGGTCGGACTGGTCATCGTCTACTGCGCGTCCTCCGGCATGGGCTATTACATCTCCAAGGGCTTCTTCGATACCATTCCGAAGTCGCTGGACGAGGCTGCCCGCGTCGACGGCGCGACCCGCTTCCAGGTGTTCTATAAGGTCATCATGCCCCTGTCCGGCTCCATCATCATCTATACCATCCTGATGGGCTTCATGGCGCCCTGGGGTGATTTCATGATGGCCAAGTACATTGCCCACGGCCGCAGCGAAGGCATGAACGTTGCCGTCGGTATGTGGCAGTGGCTGAGTAAGACCTCCCTGAATCAGATGTACACCACATTCTGCGCTGCGGGCGTTGTGGTGGCCGTTCCGGTCACGGCCGTGTTCCTGGCATTGCAGAAATATTATGTTGAAGGCGTCACCGGCGGCGCAGTCAAAGGATAAGAGGAGAATATTATGGCTAGTGTTAAATTTACGCATGTACAGAAGATTTACGAAAAAGGCCACACTCCTGCTGTGGCGGACTTCAATCTGGAAATTGCAGATAAGGAATTCATCGTTCTGGTCGGCCCGTCCGGCTGCGGCAAGTCCACAACGCTGCGTATGCTCGCAGGTCTGGAGGATATCTCCGGCGGTACGATCGAGATCGACGGCGAGGTCGTTAACGACCTCCAGCCGCGCGACCGCAATATCGCCATGGTTTTCCAGAACTATGCGCTGTATCCCCACCTGACCGTGTTTGAGAACATGG
>CAZIGE010000062.1:0-10740 GCA_964538475.1 uncultured Oscillospiraceae bacterium
TGTTGCGGCCTTCCCGGCCGATGATGCGACCCTTCATCTCATCGTTGGGCAGAGGAACGACGGAAACGGTCGTCTCTGCGGCGTGATCGGCGGCGCAGCGCTGAATGGCGGTGGCGATGATCTCGCGTGCCTTATCGTCTGCCTCGTCCTTCAGCTGCTGTTCGATCTCCTTGATCTTCATGGCAGAATCGTGACGGACCTCGTCCTCCACGCTTTGCAGCAGGTGCTGCTTGGCCTGCTCCTGCGTCAGGCCGGAGATGACCTCCAGCGCCTTCAGCTGGGCAGCCTTGGCCGCTTCGGCCTCGGCCTGCGTGTCGGCGAGCTTTTGCAGACGCTTGTTCAGCTCGTCCTCTTTCTTCTCGAAGGTCTCTGTCTTCTTGTCAAGCGCAGATTCCTTTTGCTCCAGGCGACGTTCCTGCTTGCTCAGCTCGGCGCGACGCTCCCGGACTTCTTTCTCGTGCTCGGTGCGCGATTTATGGATCTCGTCTTTGGCTTCCAGCAGCAGCTCTTTTTTGCGGTTTTCCCCGCTGCGGATCGCGTCGTTGATCAGGCGGGTAGCCTCCTGCTCGGCAGAGCCGATCTCCCGCTCTCCGACCTTTTTACGATACGCGATACCGACCGCGAAAAACACGCCGGCTGTCAAAACATAGCCTGCGACGATCAAAATCACTTTTAAAATCGGATCCATAATTCTGCGACACACCTCCTTCTTTATAGATTGGCATAGCCGAAGGGGTGGGCGCGACAAAGCCCGGTGCTGAAAAATCGGCAAGAAAACTGCCCGGATGACCCGGCAGATGAAATTGCAAATCAAACGCCCCCGGGGCGTAAATCGCGAAACCCCGGCTTTACGCCGGTTATCATGAAACGAGCCACCGGTCACACCGGGGACATCGTACACCATACCGCATTCTATTTTACCTGCCCAGCAGGGGATTGTCAAGAAAAATTAACGGAAAATCGCGAAAAGATCGCCGTGCGTCGCTTTCGAAAAGCCGCGCGGGGGAGCAAAACGATGCTCCCCCGCGCAATATCGCTGCGATGTTATGTCTTGTCCGTGCCGCCCGGCTTGCGCGGGTGGCGGCGGTAATGCGGGCGGCGCGTCTTTGCCGCCGCGGCTGCGGACGGTTTTTCCTGCGCGGGCTTCGGCTGCTTTTCCGCGGCGGGCTTCTGCGCGGCGGGCTTTTCCGCACGCGGCTGCGGCGGTGACTTCTTCTTTTCGTGCTTTTCCGCCTTGTCGGTCTTTTCGACTTTTTCCGTTTTCTCGGCTTTCGGCGGCTTCTTTTTCGCGGGCGCGGCCTCGGCATTCGGCTGCGCGGGTTTTGCCGCATGGGATCTTCCTTTGCCGCGGCGGCGGGAGGAACACTTCGCCTCCGATTCGGGCTGTGCGGGCGCGGCCTGCTCGGGCATCTGCTGCGGCGCAGGCTCGTCCGTCAGGCTTTCCTCGCTGTACCGGAAGCGGATGGGATCCAAGAAGCGCGGCACATCCGGCTCTGCCCGCCGCACGGGCGCGCCGCTGCCTGAGATCGGTGCCCAATCCTGCGGGATCGGATCGTCGTTTTTTCTGGCCTTGCCGTTTCGGAACACGGCGATGTCGTCCAGCGAAAAGACGTGTACGGTCTCCGGCTCGCGCTCCATGCGCACCTTGACCTGACGGCGGAGCAGATTTTGCTCGACCACGGTGCCGCGTCCTTCGGGGGTATCGACGAAGGACTCCTCCTTCGGGCTGCTGCGCAGCAGGTCTTCATACGCGTCCTGCTCGTATTTCAGGCAGCACATCAGCCGCCCGCAAACGCCGGAAATTTTCGTGGGATTGAGGGAAAGGTTCTGCGTTTTGGCCATTTTGATGGAAACGGGCTGGAAATCATCCAGAAATTCCGAGCAGCAGAAGGGTCTTCCGCAAATGCCGAGGCCGCCGACCATGCGCGCTTTGTCGCGCACGCCGATCTGGCGCAGCTCGATGCGGGTGTGGAAGTTGGAGGCGAGCTGCTTGACCAGCTCGCGGAAATCCACCCGCTCGTCGGCGGTGAAAAAGAACAGGATGCGGCTGCTGTCGAACGCGCACTCGCAGGAGACGAGCTGCATATCCAGCCCGAGCGCCTCGATCTTTTGCAGGCACAGCTCATAGGCACGCTTTTCCCGCGCGCGGTTTTCCGCTACGACGCGCTCGTCCTGTGCATTCGCCACACGCAGCACACGCCGCAGCGGCGCGACCACGTCCTTTTCCGCGATGGGATGGTTGGCAGCGGTACAGACACCGAATTCCGCCCCGCGGGCGGTATCGATGATGACATGATCCCCGACGGCCAGCTGCTGTCCTGCGGGGTCGAAAAAGTATACTTTCTGGCCGGGGCGAAACTGGATGTCCACGACCTCCACCTGTGCCTGCGGCTCGGTTTCTTTCCGTATTTCTTCCATATGGGGGTACTCCTTTTATAGATCGATCTCAGCGAAGCGCCCATTGCAGCCAGCCGCACACAGCGGCGGGCGAAACGTTCTGCCGGGCGCAGTCGATAGCCGTGCTGATATTTTCCAGGGCGGTATAAAGTGCCGCGCCGCTGCATGCGGCGGCGATCTGCCGCGCTTCCCCGGTGGCGGCGGGCATCCCCGCGCGGCACAGCTGCGCTTCGGACAGCAGCTGCTTCCACTGCTCCAGCTCGGGGATCAGCTGATCGCGCTTCCACTTCTCCATGGGGGTCAGGGTGCAGGTCAGCAACAGCGCATCCCTCTGCGCGAACGCGCGGGCGAACGCCTCGGTCTGCGCGGAGCGGGCGGCATTCCCCGAAAGAAGTGCGATCGCCTGCCCGAGAAACCCGCCGCTGCGGTCTGCGGCCGCGGCGCACGCGGCATCATCGTACTCAGGGAAACGGCGGCGCAGCTCCGCGCGCACGAGCGCGTTTTCCAGAGGCAGGAGCTTCAGCTCCACGCAGCGTGAGCGCACCGTAGGCAGGAGCTTTTCGGCGTTATCCGTCAGCAAAATGTACACGCCGTAAGACGGCGGTTCTTCCAGAATTTTGAGCAGGGCGTTTTGCCCCTCGGGGCCGAGCTCCTGCGCAAACAGGTAAATTTTTCGACGTCCCTCGTTGGGACGGATGAACATATCGTCGCGGACACTGCGCACCAGCTTCACGGCGATCCTTTTATGCTCGGGATCCTCCACCGTGATCAGGTCGGGATGGTGCCCGGACAGGACCTTGCGGCAGGCGGCGCAGTGCCCGCACGGCGCGAGCGGGTCCTCGCATTGCAGCGCAGCGGCCAGCAGCCGCGCCAGCGTATGCCGCCCCGAGCCGACTGCGCCCGAGATCAGGTAAAAATGCGAGGTCTTTCCCTGTCGCAGGGCGGCGGTCAGATTTTCCTTCAGGCGGCGGTTTCCCAGAAGTGTTTCAAAACCCATGGCGCGCTCCCGTTCTCAACCCCACAGCGCGGAGAGCATGGGGATGACCTGCTTTTTGCGGCTCATGATGCCGGGGAGGAACACGGTATTCCCCTTCGGCACAATGCCGAACGCCTGATGGATCGTCTCGTCGTCGCCCAGATACAGCAGCTGCGTGCCTTCCAGAAGGACATCCGTCAGCATCAGCAGTACCAGCGAGAAGTTCTGCTCCTGCGCGGTCTTCTGCATCACCTGCAAAAAATCCTCCCTGCGGGTCAACAGCTCGGGGCTGTTGACACAGGTGATCTGCGAAACGGCCAGATTATAGCCCGCGATGTGGAACTGCTTGAAATCCGCGAAGAACATCTCGTCGACGGACTTATTGTCCAGCGAAGCGGAGAAAATGGCCTTGCCCAGCTCGTCGAGCGAAATATTGGCGATGCGCGCCATGCGCTCGGCGGTGCGGATGTCGCGGGCAGTGCAGGTGGGGGACTTGAACATGACGGTGTCGGACAGGATCGCAGCAGCCATCATGCCCGCCATGGCGGCGGAGGGCATCAGCCCGCGATCCTGGAACATACCCGCGATGATAGTATTGGTCGAGCCGACCGGCTCGTTGCGGACGTAAATGGGATTGGTGGTCTGGATGTCCGCAAGGCGGTGATGGTCGATGATCTCCAGGATCTCGGCTTCCTCCAGCCCGGGCACGGACTGCGCAGCCTCGTTGTGATCGACCAGAACGACCCGCTTTCTGCGCGGACGCAGCAGGTGATAACGGCTGAGGATACCGACGACCAGTTCGTTTTCATCCAGAATGGGATAGCAGGAGAAGCGGTGCTTGAGCATGATCTCGCGCACATCGTCCACCCGATCATCCAGATGGAAGCAGATCAGCTCGCGATTGTTGCAGATCCTGCCGATGGGGGTGGACTGGAAGATCAGCCGCGCAGCGCGGTATGCATCCAGCGGCGTGCAGATCACGCAGGTATCGGTCGGGATATCGCGCAGCTGCTCGGGCAGTTCGGCCTGGCAGATCACGAGCGCGTTGACGTTCATCTCCATGGCGCGGCGGATCATATCGGGCTGGTGCCCGCAGAAAACGACGCTGTCGCGGCTGTTGAACAGCAGATTTTCCCGACTCTGCGGCAGGGCGATGACCACCTCGCCGCCGATGGTATCGGTGGACTCGCCCGCTTCGTTCAGAACGCGTCCTTCCAGCACGGACAGGACGTTGAACAGCGGAACGGGGTTCAGCACGCCCGCATTGACCGACACCATATTATAGCTGGCCACATCCTCGCGCGAGAGCATCCCGAAGAGCGTGCCGTCTTCGTTGGCAACGGGCACGGCGGAGATGTTTTTCTGCGCCTGCAGGATCTTCCACGCACGCCCCTCGGTCACGGCGGCGCTCAGAACAGGCGGCGTGTCAAAGTCCAGATCGCGCACCTGCGTGTGCATATCGTGCAGGCGGCGCGGAGCCTGAAACCCGAATCGGTCGAGCACGAGCTGCGTTTCGTCGGATACGCGGCCGAGGCAGGCCGCCTCATACTCCCGATCGCCCAGCGCGTTGCGCAGCGCCGCATAGGCCATGGCGGCGACGATCGAGTCGGTATCGGGGTTGCGATGTCCCGTTACATAAATCGGATCCATAAGCTTGACCTCCCATTCAAATCGGTCAGATCGTGATCTCGCCCGCCAGATCGCGGGCGAACACGTCGGCGACCGCGTCGCGCTGCATTCCCTGCCCCAGCGCCCACATCAGCTTGGTCATGGCGGCTTCCGTCGTCATGTCGCGTCCCTGAATCACGCCGAGCTCCAGCAGTTTCACGCCCACCTGATACACGCCCAGATCGGCCGAGTCGTACAGGCACTGCGTCGTGACGACGACGCTCACGCCCCGCTCCACGGCGCGGCGGATGCCCGCCAGCCCGCGGTGCAACACATTCACGCCGCCGAGGCCGAACGCCTCGATCACGACACCGCGATACCCCATTTCCACCAGTCGGTCGAAAATTTCGGGGGAAAGTCCCGGTGTCAGCTTCAGAAGAAATACGTCTGAAGCCACCTGCTCGCACAGGCGGGCGCATCCGCTGCGCGGATGCAGCGTTGCCCCGTCCACGGAAAGGCCGCGATTGCTGACCTGTGCGACATAGCGGGCGTTGACACTTTCAAAGGCGGAAAAGCCCGCTGCGCGAACCTTGACCGCACGGCAGCCGAGCATCACCCGCCGATCGAAGGCCAGAAATACGCCGGGATAGCCGGAGGCGGCCATGGCGAACGCGGTGCGCAGATTATCCGGCCCGTCGGACAGCATGTCGGCCAGCGGCAGCTGCGATCCGGTGAACACCACGGGCAGATCGATATCCGGGAGCATAAAGGTCACGGCGGAGGCCGTGTAGGCCATCGTATCCGTGCCGTGGGAGATCACGATGCCGTCAAATCCGACGCGGCGGGTGAAGACCGCACGCGCGATCAGCTGCCACTCGGCCGGGGTGATGTTGGAGGAGTCCAGACAGATGATATCCTCCACGGTGATATCGTAATACGTGCGAAGCTGGTTGATCTCGCGCTCCATCACGGTGCTGTGCCCCGGCGCGAGCCCTTCGCCGCCGGGCAAAGAGGCAATAGTGCCGCCCGTAGTCAGCAGCAGGATCTTTTTTTTCGGTTCCATATCGTCCTCCGGGGCTGATTTCGTGCATAACGCTCCTTTTATCATTATACCTGCTTCTTCGGAAAATAGCAAGAAAAAAACCGCCGCTTCCGGGAAAGTGGTTGCATTTTTTCCGGTGCGGGACTATAATAAGGAAAAATTGAAATGCGGGAGGATGCGCAAATGAACATTCTTGTCACCGGCGGTGCCGGCTATATCGGCTCTCACACCTGTCTGGAACTTCTGGAAAACGGTTACGAGGTCACGGTCATCGACAATCTGTGCAATTCCGACGCAGTCGCGCTTGAGCGCGTGCAGCAGCTGGCAGGAAAGCCTCTTCGCTTTTATCGGGGCGATCTGCGCGACAAAGCCCTGCTGACGCGGATCTTTTCCGAAAACGGCATCGACTGCGTGATCCATTTCGCGGGTCTGAAAGCCGTGGGCGAGAGCGTGGCGAAGCCGTGGGAGTATTACGACAATAACCTCAATTCCACGCTGACGCTGACGGGCGTGATGAAGCAGTTCGGTGTGAAGCGGCTGGTCTTTTCCTCGTCTGCCACGGTTTACACCGCCGGGGATCCCCTGCCGCTGCGGGAGGACAGCCCCACGGGGCAATGCACCAACCCCTACGGCTGGACAAAATACATGATCGAGCAGATCCTGATGGGGCTGGCGCACGCCGAGCCGGACTGGTCGATCACCCTGCTGCGTTATTTTAACCCCATCGGCGCGCATGCATCCGGCCGCATCGGCGAAGACCCGAGCGGCATTCCGAACAACCTGATGCCGTTCATCACGCAGGTCGCAACCGGCCGCCGCGAAAAGCTGCACGTCTTCGGCGACGATTACGACACCCCCGACGGGACGGGCGTGCGCGACTATATCCACGTAGTCGATCTGGCGCGCGGGCATGTCGCCGCGGTAGAATATGTGGCCGCGCACAGCGGCTGTGAGGCGATCAATCTCGGCACGGGCACGGGCTACAGTGTGCTGGACATCGTGCGCACATTCGAGCGGGTCAACGGCGTGGCCGTGCCCTATGAAGTCACGGCGCGCCGCCCGGGCGATATCGCGATGTTCTACGCCGATCCCGCCAAGAGCGCGCGCCTGCTCGGGTGGACGGCGAAAAAAACGCTGGAAGATATGTGCCGCGACTCCTGGAACTGGCAAAAGCAAAATCCCACGGGCTACGCGCAGGCGAAGTAAACGAAACGGAATAAAAACGGAGCGGGATGGTTAGTCCCGCTCCTGTTTACGTTATTTACCTTTTTTTCGTTTGATTCCTAAAACTTCCGAGAAGAACTTTTCAATTCCGGAGTCATTCCTGAAAAGCCAAACCCTGTCGTGATCTTTATTTCCCGTAATGATTTCCTTGTAGTCGTTTTTATCGGAACATTCGGATGCTTCAAATGCTGTCAAATCGCTTATGCGCACGGAATATTTTCCGTTAGCCTTGCCTGCACCCGATCTCCAAGCTACAAATATTCCCGACTCCAAAAAATATTTCACCACAGCAGCTACATTGTCGATCTTTTCGTATTCTGCGTCATTCAGTTTTGCCTCGACCGTCGTTCCTTTATACGCTTCCGTTTTTTTGTTTCCGTATTTGTATAAAATAAGGTCATCGATATTTATGGAATCATCCATTTTTGCCAAACAGGTTCTCATTTTATCCCGTCCGGTATCGCTATATCTGCTCATACGTTTTCCTCCATGTATATATTGTTGTAATTCATAACAAATGCTTATTGTTCCGTCAACTCTCTGCGTGATCCCCATCCGTACAGTGTACGGTGTAGTAGCGGGGCATGCCGGAGTCCCAACTTGCTCCCTTTTCAATAGCCTTCCACTGTTCATACGTGCCGTTGAAATAAATATCCTTCAGGTCGAGGCAGACTAAGAACACATATTGGTTGATTATCGTCACGCCGCTGCCGATGGTAACGCTCGTCAGGCTGCTGCAACCGTAGAACGCAGCCTCGCCGATGCTCGTCACGCTGTCGGGGATGGTGATGCTCGTCAGGCCGTCGCAACCACTGAACGCAGACTTGCCGATGCTCGCCACGCTGCCGTCCATTGGGATAACGCTGTTCTTACAGCCGGACACCAGGGTCATCATATCCGTTTCGATCAGGCAATTCTCCGCTGCGTGGTATACCGGGTTACCCGCTGACACTTCAATACTCGTCAGGCCGGTGCAACCCTCGAACGCAGAACCAGCGATGCTCGTCACACTGTCTGGGATGGTGATGCTCGTCAGGCTGGTGCAGTCGCGGAACGCACTCCAGTCGATGCTCGTCACGCTGTCCGGGATCGTGATGCTCGTCAGGCCGGTGCATTTGTCGAACGCACAACTACCGATCTCCGTCACGCTGTCCGGGATGGTGATGCTCGTCAGGCCGGTGCAACCCTCGAACGCCCAATCGCCGATGCTCGTCACGCTGTCCGGGATGGTGATGCTTGTCAGGCCGGTGCAATCGCAGAACGCATACCAGTCGATGCTCGTCACACCGTTGCCGATGGTGACGCTCGTCAGGCCGGTGCAACCGCTGAACGCTTCCTGGTCGACGCTCGTCACGCTGTCCGGGATGTATACAGTCTTCAGGCTCTTACAGTCCTTGAATGCCCTCTCTTCAATACCCGTCACCGGAAGGCCTTTGTAGCTATCCGGGATCATCACATCGGTATCCTTGCAGCTTCCGATGCCGGCGACCGCGTAGGCTGTTTGGGAACTGTTTAATTTATAGGCCAACCCTACGCTTGCCGATTGCTCCTTTCCACAATGGATGCACACCTTGTCCTTGTAGGAATGGGCGATGGTTGCGACTTCGCGGGTCTCGGTGTGGTTGCAGGTCTTGCAGGCGCGCTGTTCGCTGCCCTTTTCGGTGCAGGTGGCCGCCTTAACGGTCTTCCAGTCTCCGAAGCTGTGTTCCTTGACCGCGACCGTTTCCTGCTTGACAATAACAGCGTTACAGACGGAGCAATGCTTGCCCTCCGTCAGGCCGGTTTGCGTGCAGGTGGCTGCGACAGCCTTGTCGACCACTTCCGTGTGGCCGGTAGCGGGGATCTCTTCCGTTTCGGTCTTACCGCAGGAACAGGTGCGCTGCTTTTGTCCCTTTTCGGTGCAGGTGGCGGCTTTTTTGGTTTCCCAGCTGCCGTAGCTGTGGGTATGTACCGGCGGCTCTGTGGGTGCAGTGGTGGGTTCCGTCGGTGCGTCAGTCGGTTCCGTAGGCGCGGTGGTAGGTTCTGTAGGTGCGGTGGTAGGCTCCGTCGGCGCGTCAGTCGGTTCCGTCGGCGCGTCAGTCGGTTCCGTTGGCGCGACGCTCGGCTCGGTCGCAGCGGGCGACGTGGCCGACGGCGTAACGGACGGCGTAGTGGGCTGCGTCCCCTCGGGAACGGTGTTACATGCGCAAAGGGCGAGACAAATAACCAATGCCGAGAGCAGGAGGGATGCTTTTTTCATGGTCGTTCCTTCTTTCTGTAAAAATAAAAAGTGCGCCTACCGAAGTAAGCGCACTTAAAAACACAAACTCCGATAGTCGCCAAACTAATCAATATACAGTATCGCCACGCACTTGTCGCATTTCAACTCACATTGACGGAATTTGCATTTTTCAAATTCAGAATGCGAGCCGAAAATCACGCAAAAGGGCATACTATCCCCCTATAGCGATACTTTTGGTTATTTGATTAGTTTGGCATACTCATAATATCACACCGTTTTTCGCTTTTCAATCCCCAAAAGCAAAAAAACGCAACTTTCGGCCGAAAGCTGCGAGGCAAACTATCAAAAAAACGTCCTGCTATACAATGGAAAATTTCTTTTATAAAAATGCGAATAATTCTCATTTTTATCTTGACAAACAGCGCAGGCTGTGCTATACTCAGTTCGTAAATAAGAATCGTTCGCAACAGGAGGTGCTTATGGAGCAGGGATCCCGCGTATTTCGCAAGCGTTCCGCGATCCTGGACTGCCTGCGCGGCACAGACACGCACCCCTCCGCCGAAATGGTACACCGCATGCTCCACGCAGAGCACCCCGATATCTCCCTCGCCACGGTGTATCGCAATCTGGCGCTGTTTCGACAGCAGGGGCTGATCCGCTGCGTCGCCACCGTGCGCGGCATGGAGCGCTTCGATGCCAATACCGCCGAACACGTTCACTTCGTCTGCACGGCGTGCGATCGGGTGCTCGATCTGCCGCAGATCGCCATGCCGCAGCAGCTGTGCGCCGAGGTCGAGCAGGCCGTCGGCGGCACGGTGGAGGAATGTCGGCTGACATTCAGCGGCGTGTGCCGTGCGTGCGGCTCCCGCCGGGGCGCATAATGCCGCGCCGAAAACATACAATAGTCAAGTCAAACAAATAAAATTAATTTATACAATATGGAGGAACTCAACATGAAAAAATTTGTCTGCCCCGTCTGCGGTTATGTGCACGAAGCGGAGGAAATGCCCGAGGGCTTCAAGTGCCCGCTGTGCGGCGTCCCCGGCTCGAAGTTCAAGGTGATGGAGGAAGGAAAACTCGCCGCCGAGCATACCTTCGGCGTGTACGGCGCAACGGTGAAGAACAACTCCGACATCTCCGACGAGGATAAGAAGTTCATTTTCGAGCAGCTGATGGCCAATTTTAACGGCGAGTGCAGCGAAGTGGGTATGTACCTGTGCATGGCGCGCATCGCGCACCGCGAGGGCTATCCCGAGATCGGTCTGTACTGGG
>CAZIGE010000063.1:0-10607 GCA_964538475.1 uncultured Oscillospiraceae bacterium
GCAGAGCCTGCGGCCGAGTCGCCCTCGACGATGTAAATTTCGCACAGCTCGGGGTCGCGCTCGTTGCAATCCTGCAATTTATCGGGCATCTGGCCGGATTCCAGCCCGGTCTTGCGGCGGATAGACTCGCGCGCCTTGCGGGCGGCCTCGCGGGCACGGTTGGCCATCATGGCCTTTTCCAGAATGATCTTCGCGGTGGCGGGGTGCTCTTCGAAATAGACGCTCAGCTGCTCGGTCACGACCTGATCGACCAGCGTGCGGATATAGGCGTTGCCGAGCTTCGATTTGGTCTGCCCCTCGAACTGCGCATCCGTCAGCTTGACGGAGATGATCGCGGTCAGCCCCTCGCGGCAATCCTCGCCGGAGACTTTGTCGTCGCCCTTGATGATACCGTTTTTCACGCCGTAGTTGTTCAGCACGCGCGTCAGCGCCGTTTTGAAGCCCGTTTCGTGCATACCGCCCTCGGGCGTGCGCACGTCGTTGGCGAACGAAAGCAGAAATTCGTTGTACCCGTCGTTATACTGCATGGCGACTTCCGCAGACGCGTCGCCTTTTGCGCCGTTCATATAGATCACGTCGCCGTGCACGGGCGTTTTGTTGCGGTTGCACCACGCGGCGAACTCGCGGATGCCGCCTTCGTAGCACATCGTCTCGGTGACGGGCGTTTCGCCGCGGTCGTCGGTGATGCAGATGCTGATCCCGGCGTTCAGGAATGCCTCCTCGCGCATACGCTCGTGCAGGATATTGTAATCGTACACGGTGGTATCGAACATTTCGGGATCGGGCAGGAAGGTCACGTCCGTGCCTGTCCTGTCGGTTTTGCCGACGACGGTCATTTCCTGCGTGATCGCGCCGCGGGAGAATTTCATCTCGTGGATCAGGCCGTTTTTGTGTACGCGCACCTGCATCCACTGCGACAGGGCATTCACGACCGACGCGCCCACGCCGTGCAGGCCGCCTGCGACCTTATAGCCGCCGCCGCCGAATTTGCCGCCCGCGTGCAGCACGGTGAACACGACCTCCATGGCCGGCCGTCCGGTCTGTGGCTGGATATCCACGGGGATGCCGCGCCCGTCGTCGGTGACGGTGATGCTGTCGCCCTTGTTGATGGTCACGGTGATATGCTTGCAATAGCCCGCGAGCGCCTCGTCGATGGCGTTATCGACGATCTCGTAGACCAGATGGTGCAGACCCGTAGACGAGGTGGAGCCGATATACATACCGGGGCGCATACGCACCGCTTCCAGCCCCTCCAGAACCTGGATCTGCGAGCCGCCGTATTCCTGTGTAACTTTCAATTCGTCAGACATGCTTGTCCTCCTGTGCATTGATGATAGGCAGATCGGATCGTGCCTGCGCGATGCCGTTTCGGATGCGGACGGTCTGTCCCAGACGGGTGAACCGCCCCGGCTCGCAGCAGGTGATGAATACCTGCCCGTTTTTGATCTGATTTAACACGAAATCCTGCCGCCCGGGGTCAAGCTCGGACAGCACATCGTCCAGCAGCAGCAGCGGTTCCTCGCCCGTTTCGCGGCGCATCAGCTCCCGCTGTGCCAGTTTCAGGCTGATGGCGGCCGTGCGGGTCTGCCCCTGCGAGCCGTATGCGCGCAGGGAAACGCCCGAAAGCGTAACATCGAAATCGTCCCGATGCGGCCCGGTCAGGCACTGCGCCGCGTCCAGCTCCGCGCGGCTGTGCCGCTGCAAATGTTCGCGCAGCTGCGCGGTGAGCGTCGGCAGCGGGGCGAAGGGGTCTGTCACGGTGCTGACCGTGCGATATGTCAGCGCGAGCGTCTCCGCGCCGCCGGAAAAGCTGTCGTGGAATTGCGCCGCCTGCGCGCCGAGCGCGTCGAAAAACCGCGCGCGATAGGAGATCAGCACAGCGCCCACCCGGCACAGCCGTTCGTCATACTCCGGCAATACTTCCAGCAGGGCGGGATCGTCATAGCGGTCTTTCAGGATGCGGGTCTTCTGCTCGACGATGCGGGCATATTCGCGCAGCGCGGCATCGTAATTCGGGCGCAGGTCGCACAGTGCCGCATCGGCAAAATGCCGCCGCGCGGCGGCGCCGCTTTTTAAGATCAGCAGATCCTCCGGGCAGAACAGCACGCACGGCATCACGCCCGCGAGTTCCGACGCAGTCTTCTTTTTCGCGCCGTTGCGCCAGATGCGGCGCGGCTGCGCCCCGGGGAACAGGACATAGCGCAGCGTCTGCTGCCGCTCCTGCGAATAGACCGTGCCGCACAGCTCGGCAAAGTCCGCATGGAAGCGGATCATTTCGGCGTTTCGCCCCGCGCGGAAGCTGCGCCCCGTGCCCAGATACGCCACGGCTTCCAGCAGATTGGTCTTGCCCTGGGCATTGTCGCCGACGATCAAATTCACGCCCGGCGCGAAATCCAGCGCGAGCGACTCGTAATTGCGGAAATCCCGCAGCGTCAGGTTTTCAAGCCTCATGGCCTTCGACCCGGTAACTGCCGCCCATGAAGCCGAAGCAGTCGCCCGGATAGAGCTTTTTTCCGCGCATGGTACACACTTCGCCGTTGACTGTGACCTGTCCCTCCTGAATGAGGGTCTTGGCCTCGCCGCCGGAATAGACGACGTTGGCATATTTCAGCGCGTCCTGCAATTTGATGAAATCGGTATGGATAGGCAGCGCAACGGCGTTGTCTTTTTTCTTAACGGTAACTTTCATAGGGAATGATCGTATCCTTTCGCGCGGCGCTCAGCCGTTTTTGATCCGCACGGGCAGGATCATATAGGCAAAGTCGTGTTTTTCGTCAACGGGGGTCAGCACGATGGGGCTCAGGCCGTTGGTCAGCTCCAGCATGACCTCTTCGGCCGGGATGACGCGCAGCGCATCGGCAAGATACCGCACGTTGAAGCCGATCTCCAGCTCTTTCCCGTCGCCCGCGAGCGCGCAGCGATCCTCCGCCGCGCCGATGGTGGTGCTGGTGCGCATCTGCACGACATTATCGGAAAAGACGCAGCGCACGGGGCTCTTGTATTTTTCCGAAACGATCAGACCCACGCGCTCGATGGACGAGGCCAGGTCGGAAACGTGCGCGGTCAGCCGCACGGGGCAATCGGTCGGCACGACGCGCCGCCAGTCCAGAAAATCGCCCTCAAGCAGGCGGCACACCAGCGTTGCCGCGCCGATCTGGAACAGGATATGCTTGGTGCCGAGGGTGAAGGCCATATCGTCATCCGAATCGGTCAGGATCTTTTCGACCTCCTTGAGCGAAGACGACGGGACCACGAAATTCATCTGCCGCCCGATGGGGCTGTCGGCGTGCCAGGTGCGGCGTGCCAGACGGAAGCCGTCCACGGCGATGGCGGAGATTGAACCGTCGTCCACCTCGAATTTTACGCCCGTGTGGATGGGTCTGCCCTGATTTTCCGACACGGCGAAGATCGTGCCGGAGATCAGCTCTTTCATGCGGTTTTGCGGGATGGCGACGCTGCGGCCGATGTTGACATCGGGCAGTTCGGGGTAATCCTCCGCATTTTCCGCGCTGATGGTGAAGGAAGCGTATCCCGCGCGGATGGATATCCTGTAATTTTCGTCCACCACGACCGTGACCGGCCCCTCGGGCAGGCGGCGGACGATATCGCCGAACAGCCGCGCGGGGAAGATGCAGTCTCCGGCCTCGGTCACCTCGGCATCCAGGGTATAGGTGATGGCCGTCTCCATATTATAGCCCGTGAGCGTCAGATTGTGCCCGGCGCGGCACAGCACGCCCTCCAGCACGGAAATGCTGCTTTTCTGCGCGACGGTGCGGCCTGCGATGTTCAGTCCCTGCACCAGCATACTTTTTTCACAGGTGAAACGCATAGCGATCCTTCCTTTCGTATATCTTATTTTATATATATTTCGATAGAATAACTTTAGTGATTGTGGCAGTAGGGGAAAGTTATGTGGAAAACCCGAAAAAAACCTAGAGCGACGCGGAAAATTTATCCACAGGGGGCGTGTGAGTTTTCAAGAGAATTCCACACGCGCTGTGTAGAAACTTTTTCCGGCGGATCTCTCCACAGGATCTTTTCCACATTCCACAGCCCCTGTGGAGAATTTTACAGGCAGCTGTTGATGTTGGAGGTGATGTCGCGCAGAGCGTTTTCCAGCGCGGTGTCGTTGTTTTTCAGGGCGACTTCCACCTTGCGGATGTTGTAGATAACGGTGGAGTGATCTTTGCCGAACTCCTTGCCGATATCGGGCAGGGAAATGGAGGTCAGCTTGCGGATCAGATACATCGCGACCTGCCGCGCCGCGGCGATTCCCTTCGTTTTCTGCGAGCCGCGCAGGGTGGACTCTTCCACGCCGTAGAATTTGCACACCTGCGAGATGATGATGCTGGGCGTGGGGACGTTGTTGCCCTCGGTCTTGAACATATCGTTGATGGCGCGCGAGACGTTTTGCAGGTCGAGCGGCATATTGTTCAGGTCACGATAGGCCATGATCTTTTTCACCGTGCCTTCGATCTGACGGACGTTATTGGTCACGTTGATGGCGATGTAGTCGCACACGTCGTCCGGCAGGTTCAGGCCGAGGTTTTTCGCCTTGTTTTTCAGGATGGCCATGCGCGTTTCGTAATCCGGCGGCTGGATGTCGGCCAGCAGGCCCCATTCGAAGCGCGAGCGCAGGCGGTCTTCCAGCAGGGGCATATCGCTTGGCTTTCGGTCGGATGTCATGACGATCTGCTTATGTTCTTCATAGAGCTTGTTGAAAGTATGGAAGAATTCTTCCTGTGTGGCATCGCGCCCTGCGATGAACTGCACGTCGTCGATCAGGAACAGGTCGGCTTCGCGGTATTTGGAGCGGAATTCGATATTTTTACCGTTTCGGATGGCCTCGATCAGTTCGACCGTGAACTGGTCACCCTTGATATACACGATATTCGCGTCCGGCACCTTTTTGCGGATGCCGTTGGCGATGGCGTACAGCAGGTGCGTTTTGCCGACACCGGGCGGGCCGTAAATGAACAGGGGGTTGTACACCTCGCCCGGGTGGTTGGAAACGGCGATGGCCGCGCTGTGCGCGAAGCGGTTGGACGGGCCGACGATGAAATTTTCAAACGAGAACTGCGGATTGAAGTCCATCGCGCTGTGGTTTTTTCCGCGGGAAAGATAGGCATCGCGTTCCTTATCGCCGAAGACGATCAATTTTGCATCGGACTGAAAAATGTCCTTCAGCGCCTCCTGGATGTACACGCCGTAGCGCGTGGCGATCACCTCACGGCGGAAATCGGAAGCGGAGTAGAGGATCAGGTGTTCCTCGTTCAGCTCGACGACCTCCGCATCGTCAAACCAGGTGGAAACGGTCACGGAGCCCATCTGTTCTTCCAGATGACCGAGGATCTTCGCCCATACATAGGCGGATGAAAACATAAAAACGACGCTCCTTTCATTCGCGGGAAAGCAATACTTCTGCACAATATATCACAATAGATTTTACCATATTTCGCTGTAAAAAACAAGGTTTTTTTGCGGTAAAACACGCATCGATTTGCACGAAAAAGCACTGCCCTCCCGCCGCCGCACAGGAAGCGAAAAAGAAAGTCGCCACAGCCGGAATGACTGTGGCGACCTTGTATGTCAGAACGATATGGCTCAGCCGCCGAAAACGCTCAGCAGGAAGCCTGCGGCGATGGCGGAGCCGATCACGCCTGCCACGTTCGAGCCCATGGCGTGCATCAGCAGGAAGTTTGCGGGGTTGGCCTTCTGGCCTTCCATGTTGGAAACGCGCGCGGCCATCGGCACGGCGGACACGCCCGCGGAGCCGATAAGAGGATTGACCTTGCCCTTCGTCGCCCAGCACATGACCAGGCCGCCCAGCAGGCCGCCGACGGTCGACAGGCTGAACGCACACACGCCCAGGACGATGATCTTCAGCGTTTCCGCGGTCAGGAAGTTCGAGCCGACCATCGTCGCGCCCACGGCGGTGGACAGCAGGATGGTGATGATGTTCATCAGGGCATTTTGCGCGGTATCGCTCAGGCGGTCGGTAGAGCCGGTCTCCTTAAAGAGGTTGCCCAGCATCAGGCAGCCGATCAGCGACGCGGTATCCGGCAGCAGCAGCGCGCAGAACAGCGTGACGACGATGGGGAAGATGATCTTCTCGGTCTTGCTGACCTGACGGGTCTGCACCATTTTGATCTTGCGCTGTTCGGGGGTGGTCAGCAGGCGCATGAACGGCGGCTGGATCATGGGGATCAGCGCCATATACGAATACGCCGCCACGGCGATGCCGCCGAGCAGGTGCGGGGCGAGGCGCGTCGTCAGGAAAATGGCGGTCGGGCCGTCCGCGCCGCCGATGATGCCAATGGCAGCGGCTTCCCAGTCCTCAAAGCCGAGCAGGCGCGCGCCGAAATAGGCGGCGAACACGCCCAGCTGCGCGGCTGCGCCGAGCAGGAGGCTCTTGGGGTTGGACAGCAGCGGGCCGAAATCGGTCATGGCACCGACACCCATGAAGATCAGGCACGGATAGATCGAGGTCTTCACGCCGATGTAGAAGAAGTCCAGCAGGCCGCCCTCACGCACGATCGTGCCGTAGGAATGGTAAGCGGCGTTGCCCTCTTCCATAAATGCGTCCCACAACTCCTGATGATACAGTCCCGCGCCGGGCAGGTTGCTCAGCAGGCAGCCGAACGCGATGCCGCACAGCAGCAGCGGCTCGAATTTTTTCACGATGGCCAGATACAGCAAAACGCACGCGATGATCAGCATCACCAGATTTTGCCATCCGCCCGAAGTTGTAAAGCCGCTGAAGATCGCGGAAAAGCCGCTGCTTTTCCACAGATCCAGCAGAATTTCACCGACATTTATGCTCATGCGGAGATCCTCCTTAGCCGATGACGACCAGAGGAGCGCCGGTATCCACACTGCCGCCCTTGGTTGCCAGGACCTGGGTAACGGTGCCGGCCTTGGGAGCCATGATCTCGTTTTCCATCTTCATGGCTTCCAGCACGCACAAAACGGTGCCTGCCTGCACGGCATCGCCGACTTTGACGTTGACTTTCAGGATCGTGCCGGGCATGGGGGCGTTGACGGCCTCGCCCGCACCGGTCACGGCGGGGGCGGCGGGAGCTGCGGCGACGGGTGCAGCGGCGGCTGCGGGCGCGGAAACGGGGGCGGCAACGGGCGCGGGGGCGATGGCTTCGTATTCGTCCAGCAGCATGGCCTTTCCGGCTTCGACCTCCACCTCGTAGGTGCGGCCGTTGAGAGTAACTTTATATTTCATCTTATTTAACCTCCTTGATGGAAATGAAACGCAGCTCGTTCAGCGGCTTGCCCAGCTGATCGGCAACGATCGCCATGAGCATGGCGGCAGTCTTCGGCTCGACATCATGCAGCTTCAGCGAACCGGCAGCGCCGGGCGCAACGGGCTTCGGCACCTCGACCGGCACGGGCGCGGCGGGGATGGATGCCATGGACTTAGCGGCCTTTTTCGCATCGACGGCCACGAAGATCTTTCCGATGATGCTCACGACGATCATCAGCAGGATCAGCCCGAAGAACACCACGGCAAGACCCAGAACCGCGATGATCGCGGCATCTGCGATCGGATAACTTGTGTTCATGCGTCGCCCTCCTTATGCCTCGGTGATGGTGTAGGTAACGCAGTTATCCTCCTTGGCCTGACGCTCTTCGAAGAACTTCTCGGCCAGGTTGGGGAATGCGATGTAGGACAGGACATCCTCGTCGCTGCGGGCGATGCCCTCCAGCTTTTTGCGGGTCGGCTCCACGATGGGATCGAGCGAGTCGGCGTAGCGGCCGGTCAGCGGCTGCTCGTCGCCGAGGATCTGCTTGCGGATCGCGGGATCGATGGGCGCGGGGGTCTGGCCGTATTCGCCGCGGCAGTAGGCTTTGATCTCCTTGGAGACGGTCTTGTAGCGTTCGCCGTCGAGCACGTTGCGAACGGCCTGCACGCCGACCATCTGCGAGGTGGGCGTGACCAGCGGGGGATAGCCCATGTCGGCGCGGACTCTGGGCGTTTCGGCGAGCGCCTCGTCAAAGCGGTCGAGCGCGTTCATCTGCTTGAGCTGGCTGAGCAGGTTCGACAGCATACCGCCGGGCACCTGATAGGTCAGGCACTGCGTATCGGTGGCCATAGCCTTGGGCATGAGGGTGCCGTCTTTGATGAAATCGTCGCGAACGGTCTTGAAATGGTCGGCCATGGTCTTCAGGCAGGCATCGTCCAGGTCGACCTCGTAGCCCAGCTGACGCAGCGCGTAAGCCAGCGTCTCGGTCGCGGGCTGGCTGGTGCCGCCGGACATGGGGGAGATGGCGGTGTCGATGATATCGCAGCCGGCTTCCACGGCCTTCAGATAGGTCATGAACGCAAGGCCGGTGGTGGAGTGCGTGTGCAGGTCGATGGGCATATCGGGTGCGGCATCCTTGATCGCGGAAACGAGGTCATACGCTTCCTTCGGACCCATGATACCGGCCATATCCTTGATGCAGATGGTGGAAGCGCCCATTTCCTTCAGCTCTTTGACCATTTTGACATAGTTGGCGTGGGTGTGCACGGGGCTGGTGGTGTAAGACAGCGTACCGGAGGCGATGGCACCGGCGTTGACGGTGGCCTCCATGGCGACTTTGAGGTTGTTCACGTCGTTGAGCGCGTCGAAGATACGGATGATATCGATGCCGTTTTCGACAGCCTTCTGCACGAACAGCTTGACAAAATCATCGGGATAGTGCGCATAGCCCAGCACGTTCTGGCCGCGCAGGAGCATTTGCAGCTTGGTATTGGGGACGGCGGCGCGGATCTTGCGCAGACGCTCCCACGGATCCTCGTGCAGGTAGCGCAGGCAGACATCAAAGGTGGCGCCGCCCCAGCATTCGACGGCGTAGAACCCGGCGCGGTCGATGGTGCCGAGCATGGGCTCGAACTTCTCGAAGGGCAGGCGGGTCGCGATCAGAGACTGGTTCGCATCGCGCAGAACAGTCTCCACAAACTGAACTTTTTGTGCCATTATGTATTGAACCTCCAAAAAAGATTTACGGAATAGATACGGTCGGGGGCAGCGCAGATACGCAAACCCCAATCTTCACCAAGTACAATCATACCATATTCCAAAAAAAATGCAACCTGTTTTTTGGCTTTTTTGCGTCTTTTCCCGATACTTTTGTGCAAATTCTTTTTCGGTCGAAAGCAAGCCCTCTCTCTTCGGAAGAGGCGCGCTGCGCTGCTGCTGTATGACAGACGAAAGGCTCTCCCGGGGCGGGAGAGCCTTCAGCCTGTCAAAAAAACTGTCGATCAATGTGTTGGCGCGGGAGCGCCTAAGGCCCCCTTGTGTAAAGGGGGCTGTCAGCGAAGCTGACTGAGGGATTGATTTCTTCGTTAAGGTTCGGAATTTTGCGAATATTTCTGGCCTTACAGTCAACCCCTCCGACGAAAATCATAGATTTTCGCCACCTCCCCTTACACAGGGGAGGCATTGGTGCGGCGCAGCCCTTACACAGACGGAGGCTTTGTTTGGGTGCTCTACCAAGAAACAGCACTTCTTTGACACGCTCAAGGCTCTCCCGGGGCGGGAGAGCCTTAGCTGCTGGGTCGTATCCTGTTTCGGTGCGCGGCTCACGACTTCTGCCTGAGCAGGTCGCGGATCTCGGTCAGCAGCACTTCCTCGGCCGACGGCGCGGGGGGTGCGGGAGGTGCGGGCGGTTCCTCTTTTTTCTTCCCGAGCTCGGTCAGCTTGTTCACGATCTTTACGATCAGGAACACCACCACGGCCAGGATCAGGAAATTGATCACGGCCGAGATGAAATTGCCGTACGTCAGGTAATTGCGCACTTCGCGCACGACTTCCTCTCCGTTGGCGTTGACAACAGTCTCGTAGGTCGGCTCGACCCACGGCATACGCGGCAGCATGATCTTTGCATCGCTGAAATCCGCGCCGCCCATGAAAATATTCACGATGGGCATGATCAGATCATCCGTCACGCTTTTGGTGATGGTGGTGAATGCGCCGCCGATGATCGTGCCGACGGCCAGCGCCATCGCGTTGCCCTTGATGGCAAATTCGCGGAATTCCGCCAGAAGCTTGCTTCCTTTTTTCTCGGCCATGTTATATCTCCCTTTCCTGTTTTGTATGTTTCACGTGAAACATGTTATTTCTTTTCGATGATCTCCATGCCGCCGAGATACTTGCGCAGCACCTCGGGGATGACGACGGAGCCATCCGCGCGCTGGTTCTGCTCGACGATGGCGGGGAAGATGCGCGACGTAGCCAGACCCGAGCCGTTGAGCGTGTGCACGAAGTCGATCTTGCCGTCCGCGCGGCGATAGCGGATGTTGCCGCGGCGCGCCTGATAATCGCGCGCATTGGACACGGAGGAAACTTCCTTATATCCGTTCATGGACGGGATCAGGATCTCAATATCATAGGTGCGCGCCATGGAGGCCGAGCAGTCGCCTGCGGCGAGCTTGACGGTGCGGAAATGCAGCCCCAGCCCCGCGACCAGATTTTCGGCCTTTTTGACCAGTTCTTCAAATGCCTCGTCCGACTTGTCGGGCGCGGTGAACTGGAACATCTCCACCTTGTTGAACTGATGGCCGCGCACCATGCCGCGCTCGTCCGCGCGGTGCGAGCCTGCCTCGCGGCGGA
>CAZIGE010000064.1:0-10479 GCA_964538475.1 uncultured Oscillospiraceae bacterium
AATCGATCAGCGTATTGCGCAGCACCATGCCCTTGGGCAGGAAGAAGGGGAAGCCGGGGCCTTCGTCGCGCAGCATGAACAGGCCGAGCTCTTTGCCGAGCTTGCGGTGATCGCGCTTCTTCGCTTCTTCGATGCGGGTCAGGTAAGCGTCCAGCTCCTCTTTGGAGGGGAAGCCCACACCGTAGATGCGCTGCAACATCTTGCGGTTGCTGTCGCCGCGCCAGTATGCGCCGCAGGAAGTGGTCAGCTTGAATCCGTTGTGCTTGACGCGGCCGGTGTGATCCAGGTGCGGGCCTGCGCACAGGTCGGTGTATTCGCCCTGCGTGTAGAATGATAATTCCGCATCTTCGGGCAGATCCTCGATCAGCTCACGCTTATACGGCTCGTTGTGCGCGTCTGCCCAGGCGAGGGCATCGGCTCTGCATTTGACGCTGCGCTCCAGACGCAGGCGCTCCTTGCAGATCTTCTTCATTTCGGCCTCGATCTTTTCCAGATGCTCCGGGCCGAAGGTGAACGGCGCATCGAAGTCGTAGTACCAGCCTTCGTCGATGGCAGGGCCGATGGCGAGCCGGACTTCCGGCCACAGGCGCTTGACGGCCTGCGCCATGATATGCGCGCAGGTGTGCCAGTACGTCTTGCGGTAAGCGGGATTTTCAAACGTGTACAGATTTTCTTCGGACATAACGTTTTCCTCCTTTGATGTATGGGGAGAAAGGTATAAAAAATACCCACCCCCTGAATAAAACAGGGGTGGGATACGGCTGTATTCCACGGTTCCACCCTGGTTACGGCGAAAAACGCCGTCACTCATTGACGCGATAACGGGCGAACCCGGCAGGGCATTTCCTCCCTGCGGCTCGGAAGTGGTATCGCCACGGGCAGTGTTGCGGATGCCTTTCACCAAAGCGGCACCCTCTCTGCGGCGCTTTCCCGCGGCGCGTGTCTTCCTCACGGCCTGCTATACGAAATTTAGCACAAAAAATCGCGTCTGTCAATGCTTTTGCGGAAAAAACCGTGCATCGCGGCGAAAAACGGGCACCTATCGGGCAACGCCGTCGGGCGTGCTGCACGCGCAGAGTGCATCCAGCACGGCGCGCCGCCGCCGAATGAGCGGGAAAACAAAACGGCCGTCGTCCGTTTTCAGCGTGATCCCGTGCGGGAGACACGGCTGCACCGCGCGCAGGCGATCCGACGGCACATCGAGCTGCTTTCCGAATGCCGCGCGGCCGACGATGCGACCGTCGGCGATGCGAAAGCCGGTTTTGCGCAGCAGCAGCGCGCCGAATGCGCCGAAAAACGTCATACCGCAGAAAAAGGCAAGCGGGATCCCCACGTTCCATTCGATCTCATAGCCGGGCAGATGCTTCGGCGTGCCTTCACTGAAAAAAGCAAGCAGATACGACAGCGCCGTGGGGTACAGCGCATAAAAATCGGCGTGCTTGTAAAACGAATCGAAATAATTGACCAGCGCCATCACGAAAAAAATGCCGTAGTAAAGCACCGCCGCGCCGAGCGCGCCGATCAGGGCGCAAACGGCCGTCGTAAACAGGACGCGATGGGGTCTTCCCTCTGCCGCACATGTCATAGCACTACCTCGCAGGATCTATCGGAACTGTTGTGTGTTGTATATAGTATACGCCTGTTTGCGCCGTCTGTCAACCGACAGGATCGTTTGCGAAAAAATCGAACCGCGCGAATGTTTACGGAAAATTCACGCTTTGTTGCCGACGCGTTTATAAAACCCCGCTAAAATGAAAGAAAAAAGGAAGGAAGCTGTTTTATGTATTGCCAACATTGCGGAACACAACTGAACGGAACGGGTAATTTCTGCCCGAACTGCGGCGCTTCCCTGAGTGCCTCGAACGGCACGGCCGCTGCATCCACGCAGAACACCGACACCGCCTCCAACACCGCCAAAACCGTCGGAACGGTGGCGGGGGTCGCCGTGGGCGCGTCGCTGCTGAGCCGTCTGCTGCGCCGCCCTTATCGCTATCATCGGCCGCCGCGCGGCCCGCATCCCGGCCCGATGGGAGGGCCGCACCATGGCCCCATGGGTGGCCCCGGTCCGATGGGCGGACATGGCCCGATGGGCGGCCACGGCCCGCACGGCAGAAGATGAGCCGCCGATCCTGAAAGAAAACCCCGCGGCAGCGGGATCGCATGCGATCCCGCTGCCGCGGGGAAATTATTTGCCTTTATTCGGCGGCGATCAATACATACCGCCCTGCGCGGCGGCTGCGGCGGCCGCTGCATCACCGGCGGGATCGGGCTTATCCACGACCAGAGACTCGGTGGTCAGGACACATGCGGCGATGGAAGCCGCGTTTTCCAGCGAGGAACGCGTCACCTTGGTCGGGTCGACGATGCCGGAGGCGATCATGTCGCCGTACGTCTCGGTGTAGGCGTTGTAGCCATAGCCGATCTTCTTGGAGGAACGGATCTTTTCGTAAACCACGCTTCCGTCCACACCGGCGTTCTCGGCGATCTGGCGGATAGGAGCCTGCAACGCAGCGGCGATGATGCGCGCGCCGGTCTTCTCGTCACCGTTGAGGTGGGCGATCAGCTTTTCCACGGCAGGGATGGCATTGACCTGCGCCGTGCCGCCGCCTGCGACGATGCCCTCTTCCACGGCAGCGCGTGCCGCGTTCAGCGCATCCTCTACGCGCATCTTGCGCTCTTTCATGGCGACCTCGGTCTGTGCGCCGACGCGGATGACGGCTACGCCGCCGGCCAGCTTCGCCAGACGCTCCTGGAGCTTTTCGCGGTCATAATCGGAGGTGGTCGCGGCGATGGAAGCGCGGATCATGTGCGCGCGAGCCTCAATCTCCTCGGGCGCGCCGTCGCCGTCGACGATGGTGGTCGTTTCCTTGGTCACGACGATCTGACGGCAGTGACCCAGATCGGTCAGCTGTGCGTCGGCCAGCTCCATGTTCAGATCGGAGGAGATCACGGTGCCGTTGGTCAGCACGGCGATATCCTGCAACATTTCCTTGCGGCGGTCGCCGAAGCCGGGGGCCTTCACGCAAACGACGTTGAACCGACCCTGCAGGCGGTTCAGCAGCAGCGTGGCCAGTGCGTCGCCTTCGACATCTTCGGCGATGATCAGCAGCTTGCGGCCTGCCTTGACGATCGGCTCCAGAATGGGCAGGATGTCCTGAATGGAGGCGATCTTCTTATCGGTGATGAGCAGGTAAGCGTCGTCCAGCACGGCTTCCATCTTGTCGGTATCCGTGACCATATAGGGGGAGATATAGCCGCGGTCGAACTGCATGCCTTCCACCACGTCCAGACCCGTCTCGGCGGTCTTGCTTTCTTCGATGGTGATAACGCCCTCCGTGCCGACCTTTTCCATAGCCTCGGCGATCAGTGCGCCGATGGACTCGTCACCGGAGGAAACAGCGCCGACGCGCGCGATGGCTTCGGAGCCTTCCACGGGCACGGAGTTGGCCTTGATGGCCTCCACGGCGGCGGAAACGGCCTTTTCGATGCCCTTGCGCATCACCATGGGATTTGCGCCCGCGCTCAGGTTTTTCAGCCCTTCGCGGGTGATGGCCTGCGCCAGCAGCGTAGCGGTCGTTGTGCCGTCGCCTGCGACATCGTTGGTGCGGGTGGCGACCTCGCGGATCAGCTGCGCGCCCATGTTTTCAAACGGGTCTTCCAGCTCGACTTCCTTGGCGATGGTCACGCCGTCGTTCGTGATGAGCGGTGCGCCGTACTTCTTGCCCAGGACCACGTTTCTGCCCTTCGGGCCGAGGGTAACTTTTACGGTGTCGGCCAGTTGGTCAACGCCGGATTGCAGCTTTTTACGGGCTTCGTCGCCGTATACGATCATTTTTGCCATAATTGAATTCCTCCTCAGTCGATAACCTTTGCCAGCAGCTCTTCCTGCTTGACAAATTTATAGTCCACTTTATCCAGCGTTACATCCGAGCCGACGTACTTGTTGACGACGACCTTGTCGCCGACGGCCACATCATGGCAATCCGCACCGACTGCGACGACCTCGTAGATCGCCGGTTTTTCCTTGCTGGTGCTGGCCAGGATGATGCCGGAAGCGGTCGTTTCGGCTGCTTCGTGCTGCTTGAGCAGAATATTGTCTGCCATGGGTTTGAGTTTCATATGATTTGCCTCCAATTCCTATTGTAGTGCCGTTCGGCGAGCGCCGCGCGGCTGTGCTTACGGGTTTGGGACGGGCAATGTGCCGTCTTAGCACTCTTTGCTCCTGAGTGCTAATCCATCATACTCCATTTCATGGGAAAATGCAAGAGGAAAAATGGGATATTTTGTAAACAATTTATGATGTTGTCCGTTTTTTCAAAACACCCCGCGATCTGCCGAACCTTCCCACGCAAGCGCGGCGGTCAGGGGGCAGCGTCGGGCATCCGATCCCCGTTCTGTTCCAGCCAGATCAGCAGCACGCCGATATCCGCAGGCGACACGCCCGAAATGCGCCCCGCCTGTCCGACGGACATCGGACGAATGGCGCTGAGCTTGTCGCGTGCTTCCAGCCGCAGCCCCGCGATAGCATGGTAGTCAAGATCCGGCGGCAGCAGGCGGCTTTCCTCTTTTCGGAATTCCTCCACCTGCTTTTCCTGACGGGACAGATAGCCCGCGTATTTCATCTGGATCTGCACCTCCGCGGTCACGGCATCGTCCAGCGCGGGGCGTGCGGGGTCAAAGGGTGCGAGATCTTCATACGTTACGCCGGGGCGGCGCAGCAGGTCACCCAGCCGCGCGGAGTTTCCGACGGGTGCCGAGCCTTTTTCCGCCAGCATGGCATTGAGCGCCTCCGAGGCGGCCACGCCGCAGCTGTCCAGCCGCGCGGCTTCCCGCTGCACGGCGGCATATTTTTCCTCCACCTGCGCCAGTCGCGCCTGCGATACCAGCCCAACCTGCGCGCCCAGATGCGTCAGGCGACGGTCGGCATTGTCCTGTCGATGCAACAGGCGGTATTCCGAGCGGCTGGTCATGATGCGGTACGGCTCCTGCGTCCCTTTCGTGACCAGATCGTCGATCAGTGTGCCGATATAGCTCGTGTCCCGCGTGAGGATCAGCGGCGGCCTGCCCTGCAAGCGCAGCGCCGCGTTGATGCCCGCGAGCAGCCCCTGCGCGGCGGCTTCCTCGTAGCCGGAGGTGCCGTTGAACTGCCCCGCGCCGTACAGACCCGCGATCGCCTTTACTTCCAGCGTCGGCAGCAGCGCCGTCGGATCGATGCACTCGTATTCGATGGCGTAGGCCGGGCGCATCATCTGTGCGTGTTCCAGCCCGGGGATCGTGTGCAGCATTTCCAGCTGCACATCCTCCGGCAGGGAGGTCGACAGCCCCTGAATGTACATTTCTTCCGTTTCCAGTCCACACGGCTCGATGAACAGCTGGTGGCGCGGCTTGTCGGCAAAGCGCACGATCTTGGTTTCGATGCTGGGGCAGTAGCGCGGGCCGACGCCGCGGATCGTACCGTCGTACATCGGGCTGCGGCTCAGATTTTCGCGGATGATGCGGTGGGTATTTTCGTTCGTGTAGGTCAGATAGCACACGGCGCGGTTGCATATGCGCGTCGCCGTGCGGAAGGAGAACGGCTCGGGCATATCGTCGCCCGGCTGCAGCTCCATTTTGGAAAAATCGATGCTGCGGCGGTTCACGCGCGGCGGCGTACCGGTCTTGAAGCGGCGAAGCGGCAGCCCGAGGCCGCGCAGCGCGTCGGCAAGGCCGTGGCTCGCGTGCATCCCGTCGGGGCCGGAGTCCTCCACGACGCTTCCCGTTATCACGGTGCTGTCCAGATACGTTCCCGTGGCGAGCACGACCGCCTTGGCATCATAATACGCGCCCAGCTTCGTGCGCACGCCGACGACCGCGCCGTGCGCGGTCACGATATCCGTGATCTGCGCCTGCTTCAGCTGCAAATGCGGCTGAAGTTCCAGCGTGTGCTTCATATATTCCTGATATTTTCTGCGGTCTGCCTGTGCGCGCAGCGAATGGACGGCAGGCCCCTTGCCGCGGTTGAGCATACGATACTGGATACAGGCGTGATCGGCGGCCAGTCCCATTTCGCCGCCCAGCGCGTCGATCTCGCGCACGAGATGCCCCTTGCCCGTGCCGCCGATGGCGGGGTTGCAGGGCATATTGCCGACTGCGTCGAGATTGATGGTGAACAGCACGGTGTCCATCCCCAGGCGGGCGGCGGCCAGCGCAGCCTCGATCCCGGCGTGTCCCGCGCCGATCACGGCCACGTCGCAGCTTCCTGCGTGATAGCCGCTCATTGCGCCGCCTCCTGCGTCTGTTTTTCCTGCGGCGGGAGGCGGAACGGCGCGCAGATCACCTCGCAGCGGCAGATGGGCGTGCCGAGCGCGTGGAATTTTTCTTCATAGCCTGTCAGGATGCCCACGATGCCGTTTGCGTGCAGATCGTGCGTTTCGTTGCGCACCGTAAGGCCGCAGGCGGCGAATTCTTCCAGAGAAAACGCAAACAGCGGGGCGTTGTCGGTTTTGAAGTGGATCTCTCCGTCGGGGCGCACCACGCGGCAGTATTTTTCCAGAAAGCTGCGATGCGTCAGGCGGCGCTTGGCGTTTTTCTTGCGCGGCCAGGGGTCGGGAAAGTTGATAAACAGGCGATCGATCTCGCCTTCGGCGAAGATTTCCTCGATCTTTGCCACATCCATATCGATATAGTAGACGTTTTGCAGCCCCAGATCACGCGCTTTTTCCATGGCGACCACCATGGCTTCGCGGCAGCGCTCCACCGCGATGAGGAGCACGTCGGGGTTGGCGGCGGCAGTTTCGGCGGTGAATTTCCCCTTGCCGCAGCCGACCTCCACCCATACGGCGGTGCAGTCGGGCTTCAGGCTTTTCCAGTTGCCCCTGCGGGCTTCGGGCTGCGCAACGCGCAATGCCGCGCATTTTTCCATGCGCGGCTCCAGATTTCGCATTTTTCGCATTCTCATCGGCAATATTTCCTCCCGTGAGCGGTTTTTCGTAGCATTTGCATAACGCATTGTACCACAGAAGCGCCGCGCCGTCAATTTTTTTGTGTACCGAGCCGAAAAATGCCCGCCCCCGTGAACGCGGAGGGAAAAGGTGCGGCGCATTTGAAAGAAACGCCTTGTTTTCTTTGCGCCCGCGTGCTACAATATAGAAAATTCAACCGAACGGGAGGATGAACGGAATGGATAAGCTATATGCGCAGTATGCGTGGGAGCAGACGGCGGCGCTACTGGCGATCGACTCGCCCTCCGGGTACACGCAGAAGGCTGCGCAGTGGGTCGCGGACGCGTTCACGGCGCTGGGCTTTGCCGCGCAGCGCACCGCCAAGGGCGGCGTGCTGGTCGATCTGGGCGGCGAAGACACGCGCGACGGCCTGCTGCTGGAGGCGCATGTCGACACGCTCGGCGGCATGGTGGCCGAGGTCAAGGGGAACGGCCGCCTGCGGCTGACACCGCTGGGCGGTATGAACGCCAACAACGCCGAGGCGGAAAATGTGCGCATTTATACGCGCGGCGGACGGGTCATAGAGGGAACGTGCCAGCTTTGCGACGCTTCCGTGCATGTCAACGGCGAGTATTCCGCCGCCGCACGCAAGTGGGACACGGTGGAGATCGTCCCGGACGAGCCCGTGACCTCGGCGGCCGACACGCGCGCGCTCGGTATCGAGGTGGGCGACATCGTCTGCTTTGACCCGCGCACCCGCCGCACGGAAAGCGGTTACTTAAAAAGCCGCTTTCTGGACGATAAGCTGAGCGTGGGCATTTTGCTGGGTTTTGCCCGCTATCTGCACGACGGGAACATCACGCCCGCACGCCGCGTCTATGTGCATGTGACGGTGTATGAGGAGGTCGGTCACGGCGGCTCGGCCTCGGTGCCGGAGGGCGTGACGGAGGCCATCTCCGTGGATATGGGCTGCGTCGGCAACGGGCTGCAATGCACCGAACGGCAGGTGTCCATATGCGCGAAGGACTCCGGCGGGCCGTATTCGTACGAGGTCGTCGGCAAGCTGATCGAAGCCGCGCGGCAAACGCAGGCGGATTATGCGGTGGACGTGTATCCGTACTACGGCTCGGATGTGGAGGCGACGCTGCGCGGCGGCGCCGACATTCGCCATGGCCTGATCGGCGCGGGTGTGTACGCCAGCCACGGCTACGAGCGAAGCCACATCGACGGCGTTTGGAACACGCTGAAAGTGTTGCGGGGATACCTGCACGTTTAACGGACGTAACCGGCGCGCCGATGCATGAAGGCGGCGTGCGGGCGTATAGCGGAACCGACGGCTCCGACTTAATTTATGAAGAAGAGGCTGAGAAGATCGCTGCCCGGAGGCCGGGCGGGCATCTTCCCCACCGAAGACAGCGGAAAAGCCGGCGGCGCAGGCGCAAAGTTTGCCGCTTCTGCTTTTCGGCGCTGTCCAGGGTCAGCGGGCGCTGACGCACCCTTTTTCGCAAGAGTATCTGCGGGAATGTGAAATTCCCGAAATCTGCTGAAAGAGAGTGAAAGAACATGGCAAAAATTCGCGCATTTCTCAAACGGAAGGACATCCTGTTTTCGGCAAAACGCTACGGTGTGGATGCACTGGGCGCTATGGCGCAGGGACTGTTCTGCACGCTGCTGGTGGGGACGATCCTGAACACCATCGGGCAGCAGCTGCACATCGGATTTCTGACCGATGTGATCGTGACCCTCGGAAAGGGAGAGGGACAGGTAAGCTACACCGTGGGAGGTCTGGCCTCGGCCATGGTCGGCCCCGGGATCGCCGTGGCCATCGGCATGGCGCTGCACGCGCCCGGCATGGTGCTGTTTTCGCTGATCCCCGTCGGCTTCGCGGCCAACGCCATGGGCGGCGCAGGCGGCCCGCTGGCGGTGTATGTCGTGGCGATCGTGGCGGCGGAATGCGGCAAGCTGGTCAGCAAAGAAACCAAGATCGATATTCTGGTCACGCCGATCGTCACCATTCTGGCAGGCGTGGGGATCTCGTCGCTGATCGCCGCGCCTATCGGTGCGGCGGCCTCCGCCGTCGGCGAATTCGTGGAGTGGGCGACTGTGTTGCAGCCGTTCTGGATGGGCATTCTGGTCTCTGTTACGGTCGGTGTCGCGCTGACGCTGCCCATTTCCTCCGCAGCCATCTGCGCCGCGCTGGGTCTGACGGGATTGGCAGGGGGAGCCGCCGTGGCGGGCTGCTGCGCGCAGATGGTAGGCTTTGCGGTGATGAGCTTTCGGGAAAATCGCTGGGGCGGTCTGGTCGCACAGGGACTCGGCACGAGTATGCTGCAAATGCCCAATATTCTGAAAAATCCCATGATCTGGATCCCGCCGACGCTGGTTTCCGCGATCACGGGCCCGCTGGCGACCTGCCTGTTCCGTCTGGAGATGAACGGTGCGCCGGTCTCCTCGGGCATGGGCACCTGCGGTCTTGTCGGACAGATCGGGGTCTACACCGGCTGGATCAACACGGGACACAACATCACGGCAATGGACTGGGTCGGCCTCGTGCTGATCTGCTTCGTGCTGCCGGGCGTGCTGAGCTGGCTGTTTGCCATGCCGCTGCGAAAATGGGGTCGGATCGGGGAGAACGATCTGAAACTGGATCTGTAAAAAGACCGAAATACTTCGGGGGCGCACCGCACTTTTGCGATGCGCCCCAGTTTTTCGTGGCTCTATGTCAATAGTTGGGGTAGAGGTCAAATAAGAATATTTTCAAATTGGGCTGGAGCGAGAGCTTCAGCTCAATTTATGTATTACAGAATAAAATTCTCTTTCTGAAATTATTAAAGTTTCTCATTCCGTAGCAAGTCCGTTTCAGCACCTTGGTTTTGTTGTTGCAGCCTTCGATATAGCCGTTCGTCCAGGGAACATCCATGGAGTTCAGGATCTCCTGAAACCAGTTTCGGTAGGCTTTGGTGCAGTCGTAAAATTCGGGAATATCCATCAGCTCAACAGAGAAAAGCCAATCTAACAGCTTCTGTCTGCCCTCATCGGAGGATTTGGTGCGGATCAGAGTCAGGAACTCGGTTTTAAGGCGGTACGCATTTGCCAGCCTTGGCGCGATCTCAAACATGAGCGCAAGCCGATTCATTTCTTCCTTGGTCAATTTTTCCATGGGCTTCAGCAGAAGATACCTGGATTTCTTAAAGTATTTTCGATGTCTGTCCGGCAGCTTGCCCTGCTCATTCTTTCGAACCCGCTCCATAGCCCAATAGACCTGACGCACCACATGGTATTTATCCGCAACGATTTTCGCCTGTGGAAAGCAGGTTTTTGCGACGTTCCGAAAGTGTGGATTCATGTCACAAATAAAGTATTTTACATCCTTTTTGTTGTCAAATTGTGAGAAATATTGAATCAAATGATTTTCGTAGCGATCAGGAAGGATGTCCAAAACCTTTTTGTTTTTGGCATCAACAAAAATGCAGTTGTACTTTTCACCACCGGAGTTGCCCTTGAATTCGTCAACAGAAACCACTTCGGGCAGTTCTTTCGGCTTGGCGTTGAAACAGTT
>CAZIGE010000065.1:0-10440 GCA_964538475.1 uncultured Oscillospiraceae bacterium
CGTTCAGCTATACCGTTCTTTGCTTAAATGTTTTCCTAAGTCACCGCCGCATTACGAGAGCTGCCGATTTCCATATTATGCTATATACAGAATACCTACCGTTATTGGCGTAACAACTTACGGTAGTTCTCTTTATCCGCCTCCGGAACCTGAAGCATTTGCATTGCGTCATCCGCAGAAACAGACTGTCCTTTCATCAAAGCACGGATCGACATGATAATAGCTTCCGTATGGCCTTCTGCGCGGCCTTGCATCCGTTCTTCTTTTGCCAGTTGTTCAACTTCTCTACACATGGTTGTCGCTCCTTTCACGTCTTCCTTGAAATACCGCACGCGCTCCGCCAGAACCGGATAGTTCATATCTTCGGCACCGGTGCAGGAAAAGTCGTGCATCAGTTTTCCAAGTGGGGTGTCATTTTTATGTTGGGCATTGACGTAGATGATGTGCGAGCCGTCGTCGAAAGGTTTTCCGGTTTCCCGCACGATCCGATCAATGTGGTAGATGGGAAGTCCTTCGTTCAGGACATCCCGCTCGGTGATAAAGATCACATAGGTTTCTCCCAGAGCATTATAGCGATCTCCGGGGGTCGTTAAATTGGCATCGAGCAGACTGCTGTTGTAGCGGGCACGGTGGGCATCTGCGCCCTCGTCCCGACGCTGGATCTCGATGTTGTAAGTACGACCTTGCTCGTCGATCGCAAGAATGTCCAGCCGAACAGAGCGTCCCTGCAAGTTCTTGATGGTATACTAGCCATGTACTTCTTTGACTGTCAGATCGTCACGCTCCAGGATAATATCCAGGAGCAGCTGCGCACATGCGGGATCTTCAAAAACCTTGCTCATAAAGTCGTCGTCCAGCAGCCGAAAGCCCCGAAGCAGCTTGACATATTTGGCATTCTTGCGGACGAATTCTTCCGGAAGACCCGGGCGGACAGGCATCGGTGTTTCTGTTGCCACAATTTTTCCTCCTCAGCGGCAAAATTATAATAACATATTTCTATGTTAAAGACAAGCGGCAGGTAAAAATTTCTTTGACATTTTCCGATATTCCGTGCTATCGTAAATAGCATCCCAAATTGAGAAAAGGAGAAATTATTATGCCTGTTTATGCAACAAATCGTCGAAAAGATGGAAAAACGCAGTATCGCGTCAGGATCAATTATACAGATCCTTCCGGCGCTCACTTGCAAAAAGAAGGAAGCTGCTACGGCCATCAGGAAGCTCTCGAACTGGAGCGCAAGCTGCTGCTCCAATACGCTTTCCGAAGCATCTCCGACGCGGAAATGCCCCTGTCGGAGTTGTGCGAACAATACATGAAAGAAAAAGGTACCGAAGTCAGAGAAACGACCCTCGCAAAGTCAGAGCAATACATACGGCTGCATATTATGCCGGAACTCGGCCAAGTTCGTATTTGTGACTTAAACGAGCGCATTTTCGCGGAATGGAAAGCAGGAATGCTTGAGAAGAACCTGAGTACGGTCTATTGTCGTCACATATGGAGTGAGCTGAGTTGTATGCTCAATTGGGCAGTACGAATGCGGTACATCCCCGAAAATCCCACGAAAAATCTGAATAATTTCAGAGATTCCAATTTTACATCGGTGAAAAATGACCTGCATTTCTATACGCCGGAGCAATTCTCTCGGTTTGCGGAAACTGCAAATAAATCGGTGGAAAATTATATGCAGCGCAGTGTTTATGTCTTTCTTATGATCGCCTATTACACCGGACTTCGGAAAGGCGAGATCCATGCGTTGAGGTGGGCGGATATCCAAGGAGATATTCTGCATGTTCGTCACAGCATCAGCCAAAAGATCAAGGGAAAGTCAGCTTTGGAAACTTCTCCGAAAACGAAGTCGTCTATCCGTGATTTGCAAATCCCGCACCCTTTACTGGACATATTGAGGCAGTATATGGTGCTTCAGCAGCTTCAATTTGGAAAAGACTGGAGCAAAAAGTATTATGTCTGCTATGGCCCGAAATGCATCTCTGATACAACGCTTGCGAACTACAACGAGAAATGGGCACGTCAAGCTGGATTACCCGCACTGCGTATCCACGATTATCGGCATAGCCATGCCAGCCTTCTGGCCAATGAAGGGATCAATATACAGGAGATTGCACGCCGTCTGGGACACACGAATGTGCAGATTACCTGGCAGCGCTATTCCCATCTGTATCCAAGGGAACAGGAGCGAGCGCTGTCTGTTCTGGATAAGGTGGAAATCCCCGAATTATCCCCGAATTTGCAGCAGAAATGTAAAGATGAGAAATAACGGTGTGTTTAGCCGGATGAAAAAACCCGGATTTTTTGAAAAACCGTGGAGGAATTCAGATTTTTGGATGTTATTTCATCATATTCGAGTCCTGTTGTCTCCACCAGAACAGGAAAGTCGCGTAAGCGGCTTTTTCTTTTTGCTCTCTTTGTTCTTCTCTTTTCAGTCTTCCCTTTTCTCTTGATCTCCCGCGCGACTTTTCAGGAGAAGAAATAAAAGAGAAGATCTATGAGTTGGTTTACTTCGCAAAAGTTCAAATCTCTAACATAAAAACATAAAACTATCTTTTTTATAGCCTGCTCGCAAAAAGGGGCTGTCGCAAAATGAAAATCAAGTGAGAATATCTTCCAAAAAAGTTAGAATAAGCCGTGAAAATCCGATGAATACTCGGATCTTCACGGCTTTATGTTTGCCTGAATTTCAGAATGAGCTGTTTTTGAGGCAGGCTCTTTTCTGTTCTCTTTCCTTTTCGCGCGCAATGCTCCGTTATTTAAATCGGCGCGGCCGGGAGCAGATGCTTTTTATGGGGTCTGTGCGATATCTGCGGGCATGGGGTCATTCGGATCGGAAGGCGGCACGTTCGATCCCAATGCGCAGATCGTTTTCCCGTCCGCAAGGATCTTTCGGTAAAAAGCCAGATATTTCACCAACGACAGCACAATCAGCGCAGCGCAGAGGGCAAACAGGGTATCGGCATAAACTTCCGGGATCGTCGGGAACAGGAACAGGATGACCATGCTCCCATACAGCGTGACGGTCGTCGCTTTTCCGAACCACTGCGCGCTGTTGACGCTGTCCTTTTTTCGAATGATCAGCCAGCCGAAAAACGCCATGATAAACTCTTTTACGATAAACAGTGCCAGCAGCCAGCGAACGGCTCTGTAACGGTTGAGCAAGCAAAAGAACATGGCGGCCTGCGTCAGTTTGTCCGCAACGGGGTCGATGATCTTTCCCAAATCCGATACCATGCGGCAGCGTCGGGCGATATAGCCGTCCAGAATATCCGTCGCGCCGGACAGCGCGATCACCGCGACTGCAAGAAGGTATTCCGCTTTCGCAAGATACAGCCACAAAATCAGCGGGATCAGGAGCAAACGAACCAGACTCAGCAGGTTCGGAACGGTCAAAATCTGTTCCTTTTTAAGTAATCGGTGCATCGTCTTCCCTCTCCTTCATGCGCCGCAGCGTCTGCTCGTAAAATACATTCAGCTGCCCGATATAATTCTCTTTCCACGGTTTGTTCCGACCGCAATAGTGGATGATGACCGCGTTCTTTCTGACCCAGTCCATATTCAGGTCTTTTTCGAAAGGGGCGTGCCACTGGTACAGCTTCTCGGACATGTTGTATCGGTAGCTGTCCAGCGCATATATTTTGCTTCCGTACAGGGCGCTGATGACATCCTGATCGGGCAGCATCAGCACATTTTTTCTGCGCTCGATGAATTCAAACACTTCGTCGGCATCCTGTTCCCGACGCAAACGCTCCAAATTCATCAGCATGACGCCGGAATTGATATAGGGTGCGTCTTCTTCCATGTCCAGCCGAAATTCGTTGAATTTCCGCAGGAAAGACCCTGTGTGGGAAGCGGCCGCAAAATAATAATCCTCCATTGGGAGCGCATACAGCGCGTGGATGCTGCCGTTGACGATCAGATCCGGGTCAAGGTACAGGATCCTGTCAAGGCTTTTCGGCAAAAGCTGCGCCGCAAAGATGCGATAATATATCTCCTTCGGATAGCGGGATGAGGTGGGGGCGTTGTCCAGTCTGAGCGCATCCGCGCAGATCAGGTGGAGCTGCCCACGTTCACTCAAAATGCGGACGGTGGACGCCACATCCTCCTGCCGCATGGCCGTATGGAGCAGATAGATATCGAACCGGCAGTCGGGGTTGCTTTCCAGCAGGGAAAACAGCATGACATTCAGCTGCGGGATGTAGTTTTTATCCAGCGTGACCAGGATATTTACAGTTTGCTTCTTCAAAGCGCGACCGCCTCCCGACCTGTCTGCCGTGCAGCTACATCTGCCGTCATGGCATGGTAGCTGCGGACATTGGAAATCGTCTCGCCGTCGATCTGCAAGGGAGAGGGGCGGTCAAATTCCACACGAATGTCCTTTCCCTCCAAAATCGTCACGAAATCGGTGTGGCGGATATGCTTCCCCTTGAAAATGGAGGGGAAGATCAGCAGCGTTTTCAGCTTGCCCGCAGTATGAAAGACCATGAGTGAAAGTGTCTGCTCGTCCTTCGTCCGATCCTGCGCAGGGGTCGGATACATCCCGCCGCCATAGCATTTACCGAACATGGTGGGAGCTATCCACACCCTGTCATAGCTGCGCGTTTCGCCGTCGACGGTGATTTTTGCGCGGGTCGGAGGAAAGCCCCACAGCAGCCCCCGAATGGCGATGCCGGTATAGCTGATGTTTTTCTTCCCCTGCTCGCGCAGGCGATCCCCCACCTCCGTGCAGTAGCCATCGATGCCAAAGCCGATGCCGTTCAGAAAACAGCAGGACTGTCCCTGCACTTCCACCACGGGAAGATTTGTCAAATACCGTCCGATCTCAAAAGGCGGGTCGCTGTAAGCCTTCCCGAGTTCCCGCGCAAAATCGTTTCCTGTTCCCGAAGGATAGTACAGCACCCGCTTCGGCAGCTTTGCGCCGACCGTGTTGTTGACAAAATGGTGCAGCGTTCCGTCACCGCCGGTAAGGACGAGAAAATCATCTTCCTCCATCCCGTCCAGAAGCGCCCGATAATCTTCGATCTTCGCAACATCCGTAAATATCAGCGGTTCTTTAAAATAAGTATCCAGTTTTGCGATAGCCTCAGCGGAATTGCCGTTTCCTGCTTTCTGATTTGTCAATACATATCCTGTTGCCATGTTTTTTCCCTTTTTTCTATATTTTTCTGCAATAAATGCGTTGTTGCGGTGCCCAGCAGATGCGTGCTTGCATTTTGCACGTTTTCCGGCGGGATCACTTCCAATACGTCCAGATAAACATCCGTTTTGTGCAGCGGAAAATTCCTTGCGATGCGATCCGTCCCGAAGACGGCGATCACTGCGATGGGTGACTCCGCTTTCTTTGCGATCTTAAACACGCCGTCGTGAAAGGGCAGCAGCTTGCCTGTTTTACTGCGTGTTCCTTCGGGGTAAACTCCGACCGACACCGTTTGTCTGCGCAGCAGCTTCGCTCCCTGATGGATAGACGACAGGGCTTTGCGGGGGTCTTCTCTGTCGATGGGCAAAAAGCAGCATTTGCGGACGAGCCGTCCGAACAGCGGGATCTTAAAATTCTCCGGTTTGGAGAGAAAGGCGATCTTCCACGTGGGAAATGCGTGCCATGTCACGATAGGGTCGAAATTGGAAATATGATTTCCCACAAACAGGATCTTCTGCCCACGCGGGAGTTTTTCCGCGCCCGTCACGTGTACCTGTACACGGCATATTTTCAGCGCGATCCATGTGGCACTTTCCAGCAGGAAGCGGCACAGCCGATCGGGCTTGTCGTAAATCTTGTTCGGATCAACCGACAGCGCGCACAGCACAATAGCCGCAACGTACAGCAGTGCCACGGCCAAAATGCCGAAGAGAATACATTTTACGATCATCGATCCGTCTCACCGTCCCATTTCAGAATGTCAGCCGTTCAGAATCTGCATGAACTCCTCACCGGTAATAGTCTCTTTCTCATACAGATACAGCGAAAGCTCCTGCAATTTATCCCGATTGTTCAGCAGAAGCTGCTTTGCTTTTTCGTGCTGCTGCTTGACAAGCTGTACCACCAGTTCGTCGATTTTCGTCTGTGTCTCGGCGGAGCAGGCAAGGCCTATGTCGCCGCCCAGATATTGATTGGTGACGGTTTCCAGTGCTACCATGTCAAATTCCTCGCTCATACCGTAGCGTGTGATCATGGCACGGGCCAGCTTCGTGGCCTGTTCGATGTCGTTGGAGGCACCGGTGGAAATAGTTCCCAGTGCTATTTCCTCGGCGGCACGTCCACCGGCAAAGGTAGCGATCTTGTTGACGATCTCGTCTTTGGTCATCAGGTAGTGGTTGCCCTCGTCCACCTGCATGGTGTAGCCCAGCGCACCGGAAGTGCGGGGGACGATGGTGATCTTCTGCACGGGTGCGGAATGGGTCTGCAAGGCGGCGACCAGGGCGTGACCGATCTCATGGTAGGCAACGGCCATTTTTTCCTTGTCGGAAAGAATGGCATTTTTCTTCTGGTATCCGGCAATGACCACTTCGATAGACTCCTCCAGATCGGCCTGCGTGGCGAATTTCCGCCCGCCACGGACTGCCCGCAGGGCGGCCTCGTTGACGATATTGGCAAGCTCCGCGCCGCTCGCGCCCGAGGCCATGCGGGCGATGGTTTTGAAATCCACATCGTCGGCGATCTTGACTTTCTTTGCGTGGACTTTCAGAATTTTCTCGCGGCCGTCCAGATCGGGCAGCTCCACGGGGACACGGCGGTCAAACCGTCCGGGGCGGGTCAGCGCGGGGTCGAGCGATTCGGGGCGATTGGTGGCGGCCAGGATCATGACACCGGAGTTTCCCTCAAAGCCGTCCATTTCGGTGAGCAACTGGTTGAGTGTCTGCTCCCGCTCGTCGTTGCCGCCCATGCCGCCGGTGTTGCGTTTCTGGCCGATGGCATCGATCTCGTCGATGAACACGATGCAGGGTGCTTTTTCCTTGGCCTGCCTGAACAGGTCGCGGACTTTGGACGCGCCCATGCCCACGAACATTTCCACGAATTCCGAGCCGGAGATGGAGAAAAACGGCACATTGGCTTCACCCGCGACGGCCTTAGCCAGCATAGTCTTGCCCGTACCCGGAGGGCCTACCAGCAGCACACCCTTGGGCATGGTGGCACCGATCTGCGTGTATTTGGCGGGGTCATGGAGGTAATCCACGATCTCGGCAAGGCTTTCCTCTGCCTCGTCAACGCCCTCCACATCGTCAAAGCTGATACCGTCGGAGGATTTCACATAGACCTTGGCATTGGACTTGCCCATATTGAAGGTCATGGAGCCCGCGCCGCCTGCGGCGCGCTGCATCATTTTGCGGGAGAAGATCTGGCCGATGGCACAAAACAGCAGGATCGGCAGCACCCATGTCAGGAAAAAACTCAAAAGCGGGGACGTTTGCTCCACGATCTCACCGCTGAAGGTCGCACCGATGGCATACAGCCGCTCCGTTCGGGTTGGATCTTCTACGATCGCCGTTTTGTAGGCCTGTGTGCCTTCTTTATCTGTAAACGTGATCTGGTTTTCGGCCTCGCTGATCTGCACCTTGCCGATGTTTGCTTCTTCGATCATAGCCATGAACGTGCCGTAGTCCACTTCCTTGACCTGTCGCTTCGCCAGCAGCGGCAGAATCAGAGAGTTGAACAGCAGCACTACCGACATGGTAATGACGTAATAATAAATAAGCGGTTTCTTTGGCTTTTTTACTTCATTCATACGGTTTCATCCTTATTATCGTTATGATATGGGCAGTATACAGGCGGTTTCTAAACTGAAACGAAACAGGCGGGGCGCGACACCATGAAAGTGTCACGCCCCGCCGTATGCGTGCGAGCGCTCAATCCTGCGTTTTCGGAAGTCTGACCGTGAAGGTCGTTGAGCCGTTTCCGCTGTCAACGGTGACACTGCCGCCGTGCAGCTGCGTCACGCGTTTGACGATGGCAAGGCCGATGCCGTTTCCCTCGGAAGCGTGGGATTCATCCGCCTGATAGAATTTGTGGAATATTTTTTCGCGATGCTCCGCTGCGATCTCGCTGCCTGTGTTTCGGACGGACACACACAGCTGCTGCGCCTGCTGCGTGATCTTCACCTCCACCAGTCCGCCGCGCGGCGTGAATTTTACGGCGTTGTCCAGGAGGTTGATCCAGACCTGTTTGAGCAGCTCCGCGTCGGCGCAAATGGTGTGTTCCTTGAAATCCGGGGAAAACTCGATCTCCTTTTCCTCCCACTTCTCACTGAGCAGCAGGATGCAGGCACGGATCTGTTCCGACAGATTGAACTGCGTTTTGTCCGTCAGGATCGTCTGGTTTTCCACCCTGGTCAGGTTCAGTACATTGGTCGCCATTCGGGAAAGGCGCATGGATTCTTCTTCGATAATGCGCAGGTATTCCGCCTTTTCTTCTTCCGACAGGTTTCCCCTGCGCAGCAGCTTCGTAAAGCCTGCGATGGAGACGATCGGCGTTTTGAACTCGTGCGAAAAATTATTGATAAAATCGCTGCGCAGCATTTCCGTGCTTTGCAGTTCCTGAGCCATGCGGTTAAAGCTGTCGGTCAGCTCCGTGACGGTTGGGTGTCTGCCCCAGAAGGTGCCGTAATCCAGCCGCGCCCTGTAGTCCCCTGCGGCAAGGCGGTTCAGCTGATCGATCAGCCGATTCACGGGTGCCATGGGGATCCTGCTGAGCCAGCCGGTCATCAATCCGCCGAAAACCAGACCCGATAATATGAAGATCAGAATGATCGTCGACGGCGCAATAGCCGTTTCATTCGGGCCGGTCAGGATGCGATAACGGATCAGAAGATACAGTGCACCGCCGACGAGCAGAAACGTAACGAGCATATAAAACAAAACGATCCCGGTGAACAGGAGGGTCAGCGCCAGTCTGTGCCGCCTGTCCTGCTTTTTCATTTTTTTCATTTTGCGCCTCCCGCTACCTTTTGTACGGCCTTATAGCCGAGCCCGCGGACGGAGACGATCTCGAACTCTTCCCAGCCCTCAAAGCGCCGCCGCAGCCGTCCGATATGCACGGTGACAGTTTCCCAACCTGTTTCGCTTTCCGCGCCCCATATCTCGTCCATGAGCTGTATGCGGGTAAATATCTTCCCCGGGTAGGAAAGCAGCTTATACAGCAGTAAAAATTCCTTTTGCGGGAGCACCTGTGTCTGCCCGTTTTTGGTCACGGAAAGCGCATCATAGTCCAGTACCACGCCGCCAATGCTCATTTTATGCTCACTGGCGATCTGCGCACGGCGAAGTAGTGCCTTGATGCGCAGCAGCATTTCTTCTTCGTCTACGGGCTTTGTCATATAATCGTCCGTTCCGACGAGGAAGCCTCTGCGCTTATCTTCTGGCAGCTGTTTTGCCGAAACCATAAGGATGGGAAGCGTATTGCGGCTTTCGCGCAGAGTTTGCGTAAAGGCGTAGCCATCCATTTTGGGCATCATGATGTCCAGCACCACAAGATCGATATGCTCCCGATCCATCACATCCAATGCGTCTTCCCCGTTTTCCGCCGTGAAGACAGTATAGCGTTCCGCTTCCAGAACGGCTTTCATCAAAATGCGGGTATTTTTGTCGTCATCCACGACCAGAATTCGAAACACAGCCATCACCTCAGAACAGATCATACAGGCACCGTCTAAACCGAAACGAAACTCTTCCGTTTTTTGCGGCTTTCCCTTACTATTTTAGAGCCATCACGCAAAAAGGTCAACAGAAAATTCGGACACGCTATCTCCTGCGGCCGTGTTCGGCGCGCAGAATATTCCCGGATCGCGCATGTTTCCCCTTGTAAAAGCGGAAAACTTGTGATAAAATGGGAAAGTTCGAACCGAATTATCTTTTGGGAGGCCAATATGCTTCAATATCGTCCGATTTGACCGCTTTCCGCCCAAACTATATATTATATGGAGGAAAGCTTATTATGTCAGAATTAGTAAATCAAATCAGCCGCCGCAGAACATTCGCCATCATCTCTCACCCCGACGCAGGTAAGACTACGCTTACCGAAAAATTCCTGCTTTACGGCGGCGCGATCGCGCAGGCGGGCGTGGTCAAGGGCAAGAAAAATTCCCGCGCCGCGACCTCCGACTGGATGGAGATTGAAAAGCAGCGCGGTATTTCCGTCACATCTTCCGTGATGCAGTTTCAATATGAAGGGTTCTGCATCAACATTCTGGATACCCCCGGGCATCAGGATTTCTCCGAGGATACCTACCGCACCCTGATGGCGGCCGACTCCGCCGTGATGGTGATCGACGGTGCAAAAGGTGTCGAGCCGCAGACGCGCAAGCTGTTTAAGGTCTGCGCCATGCGCCATATTCCGATCTTTACCTTCATCAACAAGATGGACCGCGAAACAAAAGATCCTTTCGATCTGCTGGACGAAGTGGAGCGGGAGCTGGGGATCGAGACTTATGCCATGAACTG
>CAZIGE010000066.1:0-10364 GCA_964538475.1 uncultured Oscillospiraceae bacterium
GTTCGTCTTTGCGTTATTCAATTTACAAGGTACATTCGCTCGCTTTCGCGAACTTTTTAAGTATAGCACACAAGTTTTGATTTGTCAACATCTTTTTTCGATATTTTCAAATTAAATTTGCGGTGCCGTCCTCCCGCGCCGAGGCCGTTCATCGGACAGCCTGTGTATTATACTCTGCCGTACAGCAAATGTCAAGCATTATTTTTACATTTTTCTAAAATTTTTTCACCGTCGCGGCTTTCCCGCCATAAGCGCGCTCGCGTGGGCGCGGGATCGGAAAAGAATTGCGTCGCGGCGCTTTTTCTGCTATTATACTATATATTTAATGCGATCAAATGAAAGAAATCGGCCGCAAACGGATAGATAATAAGCGAAGGGAGGTCAGGATATGGAGGACAAGGCCATTGTTTCTCTGTTCTGGGAACGTTCGGAGCAGGCGCTTTGCGCGCTGGAGCTGCGCTACGGGGCACTGTTGCAAAACATCGCCGCAAACATTCTCGGCGACATGCACGACGCGCAGGAATGCGTGAACGACACATATCTCGCGCTGTGGAACACGATCCCGCCGCGAAAGCCCGAGCCGTTATGCGCGTACATCTGCCGCGTGGTACGAAACATCGCGCTGGCGCGACGGCGCAACGACCACGCCCAAAAGCGTGACAGCCGCATGGACATCTCGCTGGACGAGCTGGCCGCGTGTCTGGATGCGCCGTCAATGGAGCAAACGCTCGACGCGCGGGAGCTGGGGCGCACCATCGACGCATTTCTGGCCGGGATCGCGCGCGACAACCGCATCATTTTTCTGCGGCGGTACTGGTTCGGGGACGATATCGGGCAGATCGCATCCGTGCTCGGGCTGTCGCGCAATGCCGTTTCCATCCGCCTGAGCCGCACGCGTGAACAGTTGAAACAACATCTGATCCGGGAGGGATATTATCATGAAGGAAAAACTGAATGAAGCGCTGAACGAAATTTCCGATACGCACATCGAAGAAGCCGCGCAGGCGAAGAAAAAACACCGCCGAATCCTGTGGCGCATCGCGGCGGCTGCGGCAGCGGTCGCCGTGGTCATCGGGCTGTTGCAGCTGCCGCGCCCCGTTTTGGCCGACGCGGTCGCACTTCCGGCCGAGTACCGCAACGCGGAATACACATCGCGCAAAGAAACGGTCGATCGGGCGCTGGACGCGCTGCGCGATTTTCTGACGGAGGGCAACGAAGTCTTCCTCGGCGACAGCACGGACAACGTCGTCTGGTCACCCGTTAACGCCTACATGGGCCTGGCTATGGCCGCCGAGCTGACGCAGGGCGAGCTCCGCGCCGACATTCTGGAGCTGTTCGGCGCGGAGGATACGCAGCAGCTGCGCGAACAGGTCAGCGCCGTGTGGGAGAGCACCTATCGCGATGGGAACGAAGCGTGCACCCTGGCCAATTCCCTGTGGCTGGAAAAAGGGCTCAGCTACGATCAAACGGTCATGGACGCGCTCGGGTACTATTATTACGCCTCCGTTTATCAGACCGATCTTTCCCGCGCGGGCAGCGCCATCGGCGCATGGCTGCACAACCACACGGGCGGTATGCTGCGGACAGACAACGTCTCCCTGCCGCAGGATGCCGTGCTCGCGCTGTATTCGACCGTGTATTTTCAGAGCAAATGGCAAGAGCAGTTCAACGCCGCAAACAACACCGAAGATCTGTTCCACGCTAGGCAGGGCGACCGCACCGTCACCTATATGAATCGCAAAAACATGATGACGGACTATTACTACGGCGAGCATTTCGGTGCCGTCACGCTCGGCCTGAAAAATGGGAGCGTGATGTGGCTGATCCTGCCGGACGAGGGCTACACGACCGACGATATCCTGTCCGAGGGGGAATATATGCAGATGCTGCTCGGCGGGCAAGATTGGGAAAACAGCAAATATGTGAAAGTCAACCTCACCATGCCGAAATTCGACATTTCCACGCGAGCCGATCTGGCACAGGGGCTGGGGGAAATGGGTCTGGCAGCGCTGTTTGACCCCGCGCGCGCCGAATTCTCCGCGATCGCAGGCGATACGCCGCTGTATTTCACGGCGGCCAATCAGGCCGTGCGGGTGCAGGTCGACGAAGAGGGCGTAAAAGCCGCGGCGTATCTGGAAATGCCCGGTGCGAGCGCGCCGGAGCCGCCGGACGAGATCATCGACTTCATTTTGAACAGGCCGTTCCTGTTCGTGATCGCGCGCAACGATATCCCGCTGTTCACCGGCGTTGTGAACGACCCCGCCTGACGGCGCAAAAGTTCAGACAAAACGGCCGTGTATCCCCGTGATGCACGGCCGTTGATCTTTTGCTTCTGGCGGGGGGCAAGCGGTTTGTCCAAATCGGGCGAAGCAGGATTTTTTCTTGCAATTTGTACCGCATTATGATAAACTTCTATATTATTATTGTATAGTATACGGAAGCCGAGGTGTATGTTATGTCCGAACCGATTAAAAACCATGCGACTCGCATCCTTGCGCAGGTGCGTCGCGCCGTGCTGGGAAAAGACGAGGTGCTGCTGTGGGTGCTGGCCGCCATTCTGGCCGAAGGGCATATCCTGCTGGAGGACATTCCCGGTGTGGGAAAAACGACCATGGCACTCGCTTTCTCGAAAACGCTCGGACTGGAATGCCGCAGAGTGCAGTTCACCCCCGACGTTCTGCCGTCGGACGTGACGGGCTACACCGTGCTCGACCCGAAAACGCTGGTTTCCGAGTACCGCCCCGGCGCGGTACTGTGCAACCTGTTCCTCGCGGACGAGCTCAACCGTGCCACATCGCGCACGCAGTCGGCGCTGCTGGAGGCTATGGAGGAAGGACAGGTCACGGTCGATGCCGTGTCCCATCCCGTGCCGCAGCCGTTCATCGTGATCGCGACGCAAAATCCCGTCGGTGCAGCCGGTACGCAGCCCCTGCCCGACAGCCAGATGGATCGCTTTATGCTGTGCCTGCGCCTTGGCTATCCCGCACCTGCCGACGAGGTCGCCATGGTCGCGGGCAAAAGCGGCGGCAACCCGGTGGAAAGCATGACACCGCTGCTGGACTGCGCGCAGCTTTGCACGCTGCGGGAGATCACACGCGCGACCTACCTTTCAGACGAAGTGATGCACTACGCCGTCACCCTGATCGGCGCGACCCGCACGCACCCGGATATCCGTCTGGGCGCAAGTCCGCGCGCTACGCTGGCAGTGGTCGCGCTGTCGCGCGCGGTGGCGCAGCTGCGCGGCCGCGATTATGTCACGCCGGAGGATGTGCGCGCCGCGTTCGGGCAGGCCGTACCGCATCGGCTCCTGCTTTCCGACCACGCGCAGCAGCGGGGGATCACCGCAGCGCAGATCGTAAAGCGGATCGCGGCTTCGGTCAAAGCGCCCGCGCTGAAATAAGCCTATGCGCAGATATTCGATCCGCTACTTTACGGTGTTGCTGCTCGCGCTGGGGCTGTTTCTGCTCACGCAGACATGGGCGAGCCTGATCTTTCTGTGTGCCGCGATGCTGCTGCCGATGATCTCGCTCGCGCTGTGCGTGCGCACGCTGCGCGCGATACAGGTCCGCCTCGATGTGCCGCGTGCCGTGTCCTGCGGGCAGGCCGCGGCGGTCCGCATACACGTCACGGGCGGGGCGCACGCCCCGATTTGGACGGCGCGTATGCGGCAAAGCCACAGCTTTTTCAAAGTGAGATCCACCCTGCGCCCCGATGAACCGCTGCCGACCGCACATTGCGGCACAGTGCGCATCGCACTCAGGGGCGTATACGTCTGCGACGGCATGGGGCTGTTTCGCCTTCGCGTGTACGCGCCCGCCCTACTGCGCGTAACTGTGCGTCCCGTGCCGAAAGCACCGCGGGTGCTGCCCGAGCTGCGCCTTTCGGAGTCCGTCGGGCAAAAAGCCGCACACGGCGGCGTTGCCGAGTCACACGAATTGCGCGCATACCGCCCCGGCGACGAATTGCGCCGCATCCACTGGAAGCTGTCGGCCAAAACGGGCACACTGATCCTGCGCGAGCCGATCCTGCCCGTGCAGCGGCAGCTGCTCCTGCGCACGGAGCTGGCGGGAACGCCCGCACAGCTCGATGACCGTCTGGCGCGCCTGCTGTGGTTGAGCGGTTACCTGCTGGAAAAGGGACACGCGCACAGCTGGCAAGTCCTGACAGGCAATGGGATCACGGAATTTTTCGTGGAAAACGAAGAAGCGATGTACGCGGCGCTGGACGCGCTGCTCGACTGCGCCCCCGCCCGCGGCGGTTCGGTGCTGGACGTGCAGGCGAACGCGCCGCAGTGGTACTACATAGGAGGTGACGGCGATGAAGCGCCATGACCTGCGCCGCGCGCTGTCGTGCATCCTCGTGGCCTCGGCGCTGAGCGTCGGCGCGATGGGGTGTCTCGCCTCCGCATTTTCCATGGCGGTGCAATGGGATCGGATCATCACCGCCTGCGTGCTGACCGCCGCGCTCGCCCTGCTGTGCGCGGACAATGGAGTCGGCCTGCTGTGTGTGCTCCCTGCGGCGCAGCTTTTGCACCAAACGCCGTGGGAGGCATTGGCGACACAGGTCGAAGCGCTGCTGTGGACGATCTCATGCGCGATGCATGACATTCTTCGCACGCGCTACACGATCTGGTGGACAACGGACGATCATACCGGCCGCGATGTGACCGCGCTGCTGAGTCTGCTTGGGATGTTGCTGGCGCTGACCGCCGTGCGGGATCTGCGACGCGGAAAAACGGGCGCGTCGCTCGCGTTCGGGCTTTCGGCGGTGCTCCCGTGCCTGCTGATGTCCGCGCACACACCGAGATCGCTGTGGCTGGCGCTGTTTCTGGGGGCGCTGCTGGCGCTGCTGCTGACGCAGGCGCAGCGCGCGCAGGAGGTATCCGCCCGCCGCGCCGCCGTTTCCGGGCGGGCGCTGCTCGCTGCGGCGCTGATCCCGTGCCTGCTGATAGGGCTGCTGTCCCCGTCGCAGTTCCCCGATACGCAGGAGCCCCCGCTGCGGACGCTGCTGGCGCAGCTTCGGAACGCACTCACCCCGACCGATCCGGGCGATGACCCCGGCGGCGCGCCGAGCTTCGTGCCCGGTACGGTCGACCTGCGCAGCGTCGGAAAAAAATCCGCCTCGGAGCGAAAAGTCTTCTCGGTGCTCTGCTCGCAGGAAACGAACCTGTATCTGCGGCAGGCGGGCTACACAGCCTACACCGGATCGCGCTGGGAGACGGCGGAGCAGACGGAGATCTTTGCCGCCAATGATGACTACCTGCAAGTCGGGTACGAGACGGTCGAGCTGACGTTCTCCACCGTGCAGACGCGGCGCATGATTCCGTATTACTGCGCGGAAACGCTGGTCAACGGGTACGTCGCCAACGAATTTGGGCTGGGCAGCCGCAGCTACGCGATGGACTATGCGCCGCTGCAAAGCGACTACATCGCACTCTGGCGGGCAAACGTCGGCGGCACGGCCGCGCAGCAGACATGGGACGACTCGCTTGCGCCGTACCTTCAGCTGTCCGACAGCACGCTGGCCGCAGCGACGCGGATCCTGCTGCAACTACGGCTGGCCGAGACGACGGACATCCCCGAAACGGCGCAGCGCATCGCCGACTATGTGCGCAGCAGCGCCGAATACAGTCTGGATACCGAAAAAATGCCCGACTCGGAAACGGATTTTGCCATCTGGTTCCTGAATGAAAGTGAAAGCGGCTACTGCGTCCACTTCGCAACGGCAGCGGCGGTGCTGCTGCGGGCGGCGGGCATCCCGGCGCGCTATGTGCGCGGGTATCTGGTGCATACCGAGGCCAACGAAGCCGTCTCCGCACGCGTCGTGAATGCGCACGCCTGGACGGAATACTACCTGCCCGAGGTGGGCTGGGTGGTGCTGGATGCGACCCCGGGCGGCAGTTCGCCCGAGCCGACCACACCGATCGAGCCTTCCGCCCCCACCGAACCGACGATCCCCGCGCCGACCGAGCCCGTCACAGCGACCGAGCCGACCGAGCCGACGAAGCCCGCACCGACCGTGCCGCGCGAGACGATCCCCGCGCCGACGAGCCCCGTCGCTGCGGAGCCGTCCGAGCCGGATCGCGCACCATTGCCCGCCTCCGTGCGGATGCTGCTTTGGCTCGCGGCGCTTGCGGCGGCGACGGCGGTGCAATATCGGCTTCGGCTGCGGCGGCGCAGGCGGCGCATGGCCGCATGTACGCCGAATGAACGCGCACTGCTGCAATGGCACTATACCTGCCGCCTGGCCCGCGCGGCAAAGCTTCCCCTACCGCCGCAGCTGCGCGAGCTGGCCGAAAAGGCAAAATTCAGCCCGCACACGCTGACCGCGGAAGAACTGTCCGCCTTTTCGACATGGCAGGCCGCGTGCATCGCGTGCCTGCGCAGGCGAAACATACTGCATCGGGCGGTCGACCGCCTGATCTTCGCCCTGTATTGAATCACGACTATGCAAAAGCGCCCCGCATGGCTGCGGGGCGCTCGGTTTTATCAAGGTGTGCGGAAGGTTCACAGGCCGAACGACCAGAGGTTTTTTATCTCGGCGTAAAAATCGTCATAGCGCCATTTCTGCGCGGAATTGGCGTAGCTGTTGGGGTCGTTGATGGTGAAGCAGCCGTCCTCGTAACCGGTGACGACCACGAAATGCCCCGCACTGGTGAAGTGTCCCGGGCCGACGGACATGATGATGAGCTTGCCTTCGTTCAGTGTGTTGATCATCTTCTGCTCGGTCAGATACAGCTCCGTGACGATGAAGCCGAGTTTCGTCGCACCCTCGGTGAAGAACGACCAGTATGTCCCCTGCCGATCGCCGCAGTAGCCGTTCGCCTCGGCGTATTCCATCATGTAAACAGGCGTGTATTTCGTGTCGCCCGTGAGATAATAGGCCACCATCGACAGGCACGTCGGGCCGCAGGCGGCCAGTCCCGCATAGTTACCCGCGTATTCGTGGTAGCCCCACATGGGATCCCACTGGATGAACAGGGGCACGCCCTGTGAAATATCATAGCCGGAAATGTCCACTTCGGTCTGCTTATCGTGCAGAAGCGGGAAATTCAGCAGAAAATCGATGTTTTCGCGGCTGGACGCGAACGCCTCGCGGATGATCTGCGGGTAATCGTCCTCGCTCAGGGCGTAGAAGTCCATGAACACTTCCAGCATCTGCTCGGGCGTAGCATCCGCAGGATAGCTCGGTTGCGGCGCAGTCGGTGCTTCGCTTGGTTCGGTCGGCACTTCGCTCGGCGCGGTGGCCGAAGGCTCGGTCGGCTCCTGTTCGGACGGATGCCCGCCCGTAAGCACGATCGCCAGCAGCGCGACCAGCACCACGGTCAGCGCGCAGATCAGCCCCAGCAGCTGCTGCCTTCTGCGGCGGAGATAACGTCTGCGATTCATCGGCGCACCCCCTCATACGGCAATGCCAGCGGCACGCCGTCGAGCACGGCTTCGACCAGACGATCCCCGTCGTAGCGCAGCTTCAGCAGGAAAAAGGGCGCGTCCGCGCGCAGCAGATCCAGAAAAACGCGGTCGCCCTCCCATGTGGGCAGGCGGAACAGCTCATCAAGGGGGATCCATTGCAGATCGCCCTCGTCGCAGGTCTTCAGCGTACCGGTGAAACCGTCGGCGGTGAACAGATACATATATTCCCCTTCCCAGGGGCCGTTCGTCAGGAACGTGATCACGCCGCGGCAGCGCCAACGGGTCAGGGTCAGACCCGTTTCCTCCGCGACCTCGCGCAGGAGGCATTCGTCAGGCGACTCGTCGCCTTCGAACTTTCCGCCGACACCGATCCATTTATCGCGATTGAGGTCGTTTTCTTTTTTCACGCGGTGGAGCATCAGCACTTCATCGCCGCGGGTGATGTAGCACAGGGTCGTATTGAGCATGGTTTATCCTTTCTGAAGCAGTCGGATGGCAAGGTGATGATTGTGGATATCCACCACCGGCGCGCCGTCCTGTCGCTCACCGTCGAGCGTCCAGACAAGCTCCGCGCCGTCTGTCACGCGCACATGCGTGGTGGAGCGGAATGTTATCATGTTGCAGTTGTATCGCTGGGTACGCAGCGCACGGATGCACTCGGAGATCTCCAGCAGGTCGCGCGGCGCGCGCACGAGCAGCAGTTCGAATTTTCCGTCGCACATATCCACCTGACGCGGGTCGAGCGTTAAAATGCCGCCGATGCTGGTGGAATTGCTGATCGCGCCGAAGATAAAATCGTCTTCTATCGTTTCCTCGTCCAGCTCCAGGCGCATGTGCAGCTTGCGGATCTGAGAAAGCTCCTGAATGCCCTCTAGGATATACGCCGTGTGGCCGAGCGCGTTTTTGATATTCTGGGGGGTGGCATAGCTGGAACGCGTGAAGCTGCCGAACGAGGCGACATAGGCAAAATACCGCTGCCCGAAGCAGCCGACATCGTAGCTGTGGGGCTGTCCCTCCACGATGGCGTTCGCCGCTTCCATGATATTGGTGGGCAGATGCAGGCCGGCCGCGAAATCATTCGTCGAACCGGCAGGGATATAACCGATGGGAATGTCCGCGCCGCTGCGCAGCAGGCCGTTGACAGTCTCGTTGAACGTACCGTCGCCGCCGCAGCAGACCACGGTGTCCATATACGGCGCGAGGCGCTCGACCGCCGCCGCACCGTCGCCGGGACCTGCGGTCATATGGGTCACGACGGTGTAGCCCGCGCGGTTGAAGACGGAGAGGATCTGTGTCAGATATCGGTTTGCCCGACGAGTCCCCGCATAAGGGTTCATCAGGAAGAGCATTTTTTTCATGGATGCGTTGACCTCGGTTTTTCTCAGGATGCCGGGAGTGCGGAGAAAGCGGGGGCGGTGCCGACGACTGTCCGACACTTCCGTTTACTCATTATATCACAGAAATCCGATAAGGCAAGCGCAAGCGGGCGAAATTGCACGCCGTGTGTGAGAATTTTTCCGGGCGGCGCGGCTATAATGCCACAGTCGCGGCATAAGCTTGGGTACGGAAGGGATGTGATACTATGGACAAACGGGATATCCGCATTCTGGTAGGCGTGGTGGTACTGGCGCTGGCACTGGCGCTCTGGCTGCTGCTGACCAAAAGCGTGCCGACGGGCAGTTGGGGGCTGAGCTTTCAGGTCGAAGGAGATGCGCCGCAGGCACCGGCCGGGCAGGCGGCGCTGCGTGCGCTGGACGCGGCATATGTCGGCGACGGCACGGAAAAGGTGCTGTATCTGACTTTCGACGCAGGTTACGAAAACGGCTGCACGGAGAAGATCCTGGATGCGCTGCAAGCGCACGGGGCAAAGGCAGCCTTTTTTCTGGTGGGTAATTATGTGCAGCGCGAACCCGAGCTGGTGCGGCGCATGGTGCGCGAGGGGCATATTGTCGGAAATCACACCATGCACCACCCGGATATGTCTAAAATCAGCGATTTTTCGGCATTTACCGAAGAATTGCAGGCACTGGAAGCGCTGTTTACACAGGTCACGGGGGAGGAAATGTCGAAATATTACCGACCGCCGCAGGGAAACTACTCCGAGGAAAATCTGAAAATGGCGCAGCGGCTGGGCTATCGGACGGTTTTTTGGAGCCTTGCGTATGTGGACTGGAAAAACGACGCGCAGCCCACGGCGGACTACGCGTTTTCCAAGCTGATTCCACGCACGCACAACGGCGCGGTGGTGCTGCTGCACTCGACCTCGCAGACGAATGCGGAAATACTGGATGCGCTGCTGACGCGCTGGGAAGAAATGGGCTACCGCTTCGGCACGCTCGATGAGCTGTTCGCTTAGCTCCGCATGGCAGCGCGGGACTTGTGGCGACAAAAATCGGGAGGGGCAATGCCCCTCCCGATCTGCATGGGTCGGTATTACAGTTCCAGATAGCTGTCGGAATACAGCACGTGGTTCTTGAAGATATCGCAGGACTTGATGGTTTCCATCAGGCGCAGGTCGTTGGGGTTGACGATGGCGGAGGTCAGACCCTGCATCATTGCCATGGCCACCAGAGCGGAGTCCATGATGGGACGGACGTTCTTGGGAGCGCCGTTGGAGTTGTTGGACAGACCGCCGGTGGACTTCAGGCCCTTGTCGGCGAACATCTTGATCGCTTCCAGGACTTCCATCTGCTTGTCCTGCATACCCTTGACGACCAGGAACAGCGGGTCGAACCACAGATCGTCGGAGGACATGCCCAGGCTCAGGCCGCGCTCGAGCATGTTGTCGCAGTGAACCATGCGCTCGTCATTGTCCTTGGCGATGCCGTCGGCGGAGCACAGGGCGATACAGATCGCATCGTTGGCAGCAGCCAGATCGATGTAGCTGATACGCGAACCGGCATCGGCGGAGTTGACGATGGGCTTGCCGTTGGTACGGTTGTAGACCTTGAT
>CAZIGE010000067.1:0-10004 GCA_964538475.1 uncultured Oscillospiraceae bacterium
CGGGCAGATAACGGTCATGCCGGGGATGGAGCGCATCAGCGCAAAATCCTCGCAGCACTGGTGGCTCGCGCCGTCCTCGCCAACGGAAATACCGCCGTGGGTCGCGCCGATCTTCACATTCAGGTGGGGATAGCCAATGGAGTTGCGCACCTGCTCAAACGCGCGGCCGGCGGCAAACATGGCGAAAGAGGAAGCGAACGGGACCAGTCCCGTGGTGGACATACCGGCGGCGGCACAGATCATATTTGCCTCTGCGATACCGAAGTCAAAGTGCCGCTCGGGGAATGCCTTTTTGAACACGCCCGTCTTGGTCGCGCCTGCAAGGTCGGCATCCAGCACGACCAGATCATCATGCACGGCGCCCAGCTCGGCCAGCGCATTGCCGTAGGAATCGCGGGTCGCGATTTTTTTCATTTCAGCCATATCTCAGCCCTCCAATTCGTTCAGCTGTGCCTGCAGCTCAGCCATTGCCTGCTCATATTCCGCGTCGTTCGGCGCTTTGCCGTGCCACGCGGCCTTGTTTTCCATGAAGGAGATGCCCTTGCCCTTCGTGGTCTTCATCACGATGGCAGTGGGCTGTCCCTGAACGGTGCGCGCCTCGGCGAATGCAGCCTCGATCTGATCGAAGTCGTGGCCGTCGATGGCGATGACGTGCAGGCCGAACGCCTGCAATTTCTCCACGATGGGATACGGGCTCATAACATCGGCGATGCTGCCGTCGATCTGCAAGCCGTTGTTATCCACGATCAGGCACAGGTTATCCAGCTTATAGTGCGCGGCGGCCATGCATGCCTCCCAGACCTGCCCTTCCTGGATCTCGCCGTCGCCCAGCAGGGCGTAAACGCGGTTGGTCTTGCCTGTCTGCTTTGCGCCGATGGCCATGCCGACGGCAACGGAAACGCCCTGCCCCAGAGAGCCTGTGGACATATCCACGCCGGGTACGGTGTTCATGTTCGGGTGTCCCTGCAAATACGAGTCGATGTGGCGGAAGGTACGCAGATCCTCCACGGGGAAGAAGCCGCGCTGTGCCAGAACGGAGTACAGACCCGGTGTCGTGTGTCCCTTGGACAGCACGAAGCGGTCGCGATCCGCGCAGCGGGGTTCCTTCGGATCGATGTTCAGCTCGCGGAAGTACAGATATGTGTACATATCCGCTGCGGAAAGGCTGCCGCCGGGGTGGCCGGCTTTGGCGCTGTGCGTGCTTTCTACCACGCCCATGCGCACCTTGCAGGCAATGCGCTGCAATTGCTTCTTTTCAACAGAATTCATAATGTACCTCTATTCTTAATATTTATGATTCGATCACGCGGTAAGCTGCTTCATCGCAGATCAGCGTCACATCCGGGTGGAATTGCAGGATCGACGCGGGGACATACGGGTCGATCTCGCCGAAAAATGCTTTTTTCAGTATTTCGGCCTTGTCCGCGCCCGTGACCAGCACCACGATCCTGCGCGCAGACAGGATCGTTCCGATCCCCATGGTGAACGCCGCCTTCGGCACCTCCTCGACCGAGTCGAAAAAGCGTTTGTTCGCATCGATGGTCATATCCGTCAGGCTGACCTCGTGCGTCACGGCGGGAAAATACGGCGCAGGCTCATTAAAGCCGATATGGCCGTCATGTCCGATGCCGAGCAGCTGAAGCTCTATCCCGCCCCATGCTTCGATCTGTGCTTCATACCGGGCGCACATAGCGGGAACATCCTCTGCGAGGCCGTCGGGCACAATGGTATTGTCCGGGCGGACGGAAATATGGTCAAACAGGTTCTCCTGCATGAAGCGGCGATAGCTCTGCGGATGGTCGGGCGCGAGTCCCTTATATTCATCGAGATTGGCCGTGCGAACGCGGGAAAAGTCGATCCTGCCTGCCTTTTCGCGGCGGATCAGCTCGCGGTAGAGCGGCAGCGGGGTCGACCCGGTCGCCAGGCCGAGCACGCAGGCCGGTTTTGCGGCGATGACGGCTTCGAAAATATCGGCCGCCAGACGCCCTGCCTCGTCGGGATCCTTTGCGACGAGGATGCGGTTATGTACCATGGAAATACCTCCGTTTACGATCTCACGATCTGTCCGATCTCGGGGAGAAACACCGGCATTTCCAGATGCGGCAGCATGGCCTCCACGGCGGCGAAAAGCCCGTCGGGATCGTTCGATCGCAGGGGCATATGCGCCACGACGAGCATACGCGGCGCGGCCTCATTGACGAGGCGTACGGCGGCGGGTGTCGTGGCATACGCGAACGGCGCGACCAGTACATCTGCCCGACCGTATTCGCGCAGGCGCGCAAGCTGCACAGGCGCGGCATCTCCCGAAAAAAACAGACGCTGTGACCCTTCTATAATAAAGCTGCGGTGCGCCGTTGTCAAGCAGGATCTTCCGATATGGCGGGTCGGGACGGGAATGACGCGCACCGTGCCGCAGGTCACGGTTTCGTCCGCAACGGACTTGCCGGGAAGCTCGGCGGCGAGCTGTGCGGGCGCAACGATCCTGCCCGAAAAAGCAGCGGCAAAGGCGGGGTCAAAATGATCGGCGTGCGCATGGGTAAAAGCAAGCAAATCCGGCGGAGCGGCCAGAAGCCGGTCGCGCTCCGCCGGAGGTGTTGCCGGGTAGGGTGGCACCTCCCGGCAGACACCATCCAATGCGATCGTCACGCCGTCCAGCGTCAGCAGGAAGCCTGCGTTCGCTGTACGTCTGAGCTCCATTTTACACGCCGAGCTTGGCGCGGCGAACGGTTTCCGCCTCGTCGCAGCGGTTGGCCTCGGGCGTATACCCGGCCAGCGGCACGAGCTTTTCGTGCACGGCATCCAAAATCCAGTCTGCCTGCGGGAAGAAGTACGCATCAAACTCGAAAGGCGGGGTGATCCAGTTCTTGGCACCGACCACCACGGGAGGCGCATCCAGATCATCGAAGCACAGCTCGGTGATGTTGCGCGCGACATCGTTCAGATAGCTGCCGCGTGCGCAGGCATCGGAGACCAGCAGCACCTTGCCGGTCTTACGGACGGACTCCAAAATTTTGGTGTAATCCAGCGGGACAAGGGAGTGGATGTTGATGATATCGGCTTCCAGACCGTATTTCTCGGACAGCTGCTTCGCCGCATCCACCGCGCGGTACAGCGCCGCGCCGATGGTCAGGATGGTGATATCCTTGCCGTCGCGAACCTTGTTGGTATCGCCGATCTCGATCTCATAGCGCTCGGTGGGAACACCGCCCTCGTGGAACTGCTCGCCGACATCGTAAATACGCTGGCTCTCGAAGAAGACAACGGGGTCGGTGCCCTTCAGGGCGCTCTCCATCAGGCCCTTCGCCTCCCAGGGCGTTGCGGGGAAGCAGACCTTCAGGCCGGGGATATGCGCACACAGGGCGGTCCAGTCCTGGCTGTGCTGCGCGCCGTATTTCGAACCGACGGAAACACGCAGAACCAGCGGCATCTTCAAAATGCCCGCGGACATAGCCTGCCACTTGGACATCTGGTTGAAAATTTCGTCGCCCGCGCAGCCGATGAAGTCGGCGTACATCAGCTCGACCAGCGCACGGCCACCGGAGAGTGCGTAGCCGACCGCCGTACCGACGATCGCGCCCTCGGCCAGAGGCGAGTTAAACAGGCGGTTATGCGGCAGCGCGTCCATCATGCCGCGGTAGACCGCGAACGCACCGCCCCAGTCGCGGCAGTCCTCGCCGTAGGCGATCAGGGTGGGATCCTCGTAGAAACGATCCCAGATGACCTCGGAGAGGCCGTCGCGCAGGTTATACAGCTTCATCTTGGAAACGGGCTTGCCGTCCGCGCCGATGGGGCTGCGCTCTTTGGATTTGATCTTCTTGTAGCCCTCGGCCTCTTCCTTGGGGATCAGGAAGTCCGGCTGACGGTCGTCCATTTTCTCGACCTTCTGATTCGAGAACATCAGGCGCTCGACGACGGCGGGATCCTTCTTGAAATCGCAGTAGGGGCTGAATGTGGGATCGGCAGCGGCCTTGCAGATCATGGTCATGCGCGCCTTGGTCTGCTCCAGGATCGCGTCGATCTGCTCCTGCGTGGCAACGCCCGCTTCGATCAGCTTGGCCGGATACGTCAGGATGGGGTCGACCGCCTTCCACGCGTCGATCTCTTCCTTGGTGCGGTAGGCGTTCTGGTCGGAAACGGAGTGACCGGAGAAACGATATGTCAGTGTTTCCAGCATGACGGGGCCCTGCCCGTTACGCAGCAGCTCCAGCTTACGCTCCATCGCGTCGATCACGGCCAGCGGGTTGAAGCCGTCTACGGTCTCGGCGTGGAACTGCGTGGGGCTCACGCCGGAGGCGATACGGCTCATGCAGTCCTGTCCCATGGTCTCGCCGCGGGTCTGGTCGCCCATGCCGTAGGAGTTGTTGAAGATGTTATAGAGGATGGGCATGCCGTCGTTGTGGCTTTCCCAGAGGGTCTTGTACTGATCCATGGCGGAGAAGTTCAGCGCTTCCCACACGGGGCCGCGTGCCATAGCCGCATCACCGACGTTGCACACGCAGATGCCCTTCTTGTTATTGACCTTCTTGTACAGCGCAGCGCCGGTAGAGATCGTGCCGCTGCCGCCGACGATGGCATTGTTGGGGTAAATGCCGAAGGGCAGGAAGAACGCGTGCATGGAGCCGCCCATGCCCATGTGGAAGCCGGTCTCGCGGGCGAAGATCTCCGACAGCGTGCCGTACAGGATAAAGCGGATCGCCAGCTCCTTAACGTCCTCCGTCTCGCCCAGCTTCTTCGTCGCGCGCAGGCATTTGCCGTCCAGGAAGCTCTCCATGACCTGCATGAGGCGCTCGTCGCTCATTTTATTGATGGTGGACAGTGCCTTTGCCAGGATCTCGGAGTGGGAACGGTGGGAGCCGAACGCGAAGTCGTTCTCGTCCAGCAGGTAGGCCTGACCGACGCACGCAGACTCCTGCCCGGTGGACAGGTGCGCAGGACCCGGATAGGTGTGGTCGATGCCGTTATAGCCGCCCTGTGTTTTGATGAGGTTGAGCATCGTCTCGAACTCGCGCAGCACGGTCATATCGCGGAAGATGCGGATAAGGTCTTCCTTGGTGAATTTTCCGGAGTCCAACTCCTCTTGAATCGTTTTGTTATATTGGTTTACGGGGATATCGTGGAACGTGACCTTACCGGGGGCGCGCACCACGGAAGGATCTACAAATAAACTCTTAGGCATTTTCTTATCCTCCTTTTACTTGGCAAGCAGGGTGGTGAAGCTTTCCAGATTGCGGCACAGCTCCTGCTGGAAGCGGGCGGCGGGCGTGCCGTCCACCGCGCGGTGGTCGTAGGTCAGGCTCAGACCCATGGCCGGGTACAGCTCGACAGAGCCGTCTGCGGCGCGGCGGACACGCTCGATCGTGCCGCAAACGCCGAGGATGCCGGTCTGCGGGGGGTTGATGACGGGGGTGAAGCTCTCGACGCCCATGCTGCCCAGATTGGTCACGGTGAAGCTGCCACCGGAGAGCTTGTCGGGGTTGATATTGCCCTCGCGGCACTCGGCAGCCAGCGCTTTCACGGCTTTGGAGATCTCCAGAAGGCTCATTTCGTCGGCGTGGACGATGGTGGGCACCATCAGGCCGCGGGGCGTATCCACGGCAACGCCCAAATTCACATGCTCGAACAGGCGGATGCTGTTATCGTCGAGCATATTGGCGTTCAGATCGGGGTGATTGAGCAGGGTGCGCGAAACAGCATAGAGCACGATATCGCCGATGGTGATGCCGGCGTATTCGCCGCCTGCGGCCTTGAGCGCCTTGCGGTAAGCCAGGATCTGCGTGGCATCGAACGAAGTATTGTGCGTCAGCTGTGCCATGGTGGACAGGCTCGTGTGCATGCTCTTGCTGATGGCGCGGCGGATCCCGCTGAACTTCACATCCTTATATTCCTCTGCGGCGGGCGCAGCAACGGGCGCGGCAGAGGGTGCAGCGGGCGGATTGGCGATCAGCGCCAGCACATCGCGCTCGATCACGCGGCCGTTCGGGCCGGTGCCTGCGGCGAGCGTGGGATCGATGCCGTGTGCGCGTGCCAGTCTGGCTGCGCGGGGCGATACGGGCGCGCCGGACACGGCGACAACCTCGGGCGCTTCCGCTGCGACGGGCGCTTCGGCGGCGGCAGGTGCCTCAACGACCTGCTCGACCACGGCACCGGGCTTCAGGCAATCGGTCGGTTCACCGTGCGGGCCGACGGCGCAGACATTTTCCAGGCAGGGCACTTCGTCGCCCTCTTCATAGAAGACGGCGAGCAGCTCGCCTTCGGCGGTGGACTCGCACTCGAAGGAAGCCTTATCGGTTTCATAGGTGAACAGGATATCGCCGATCTTGACCGGATCGCCGACATGCTTCAGCCATTCGCCGATGATGCAGCTTTCCACGGTGATGCCCGCCTTGGGCATGATAACGGCCTTCGCATTGGTATTGGCAGCCACGGGGGCGGCAGCGGGAGCCGCTGCAACGGCAGCAGCTGCGGCAGGCGCTTCCTCTCCGCCTGCGCCGCGCAGCGCGGAGCAATCCTCGCCGGGGGTACCGACGGCGCAGACATTCATCAGGCAGGGCACTTCGTCGCCCTCCCCGTAGAAGATCTCCAGCAATGTGCCCGCGGCCGTAGATTCGCACTCGAAGGAAGCCTTATCGGTCTCGTAGGTGAACAGGATATCGCCGACCTGAACGGGGTCGCCGACCTTTTTCAGCCATTCGCCGATGATACAGCTTTCCACGGTGATGCCCGCCTTGGGCATGATGACGGCATTTGCCATGATATTTCCTCCTTTGAATTTGGGCATGGGCGCACGCCGCAATGCCCGATTGTTACATCCCGTTAATTATAACATTTTATAACAGGATGTCAATAGAAATACTGAACAAAAATAAGCGGCGGAATTTGGCACGGCGCAGCGCCGCCGCATATTTACAGAATTTTCAGCCCGCACTGCGCGGCGGCCTGTGCAACGGACGGCGGGACCGCGCCGTCGCACACGAGATAATCCACGTCGGAAAACGCGGCAAACGTATAGGGCATCAGGCGGCTGAACTTCGTCTGGTCGCACACGATGACGCTGGTGCGCGCCTTGCGGATCACGAGCTGCTTGACCAGCATATCGGCTTCCGTGCCGCAGGTGAAGCCGGACTCCGCCGCGCACCCGGACACACCGATGAATGCAATGTCGATATTGACTTTTTCCAGCATTTCCAGCGTGTTTTTCCCGGAAAGTGCCTGATTTTTTCGATTGATCGTGCCGCAGCACAGCGTAACGGTCGGATTGCTCAGATGGCACAGCTCAATGGCCACATTCGGGCCGGTTGTGATCACGTTCAGGCTGACATCGGGCAGATTTCGTGCGAGGATGAGGCTGGTCGTGCCCGCATCGAGAAACACGGAACTGTGCGCCTGAATGAGCGAGAGCGCCTTGCGTGCGATCGTCATTTTGCCGTCCACATTTTCCTGGAGGCGCACGTCAAAGCCCAGATCGGCGGTGTGGCGCACGGCCTTTGCGCCGCCGCGCACCTTGATGACCGCGCCGCTCCGCTCCAGCGCGTCCAGATCCCGATGGATCGTCATCAGGGAGACCTGTGGGAACAGGGCGTGCAGCTCTTTGATGGTGGCGACGCTTTTGCTTTCGATATATTCCTTGATTCTGGTTTGACGGACAATGTTCATAGAGCGGCCTCGCAATGTTAAAAGATGGGTTCAATGTAACATCATTATAACAATTTCGAACATTCCTGTCAACCCCTTTTTCCTGCGGTCTGCGCGCGCCGCTTGGCGCGCGCAGCGTATTTTTCGTGTGGAAAGTTCCCGTTTTCCTCCGTTCGGAAGCGTTTTTGCAGGAAAAAATTACCAAAAACGCCCTGCAATTTACATAAAAACCTTGATTATCCGCGCCGCCTGTGCTATAATACGCGCGTTGTGTGCGTTTTCGAACGCAACGGCAGCCACATTCGAGATCAATTTCCAACGAAAGGACGACCTCCAAATGCACAAGAAGATCCTGCGGATCGTTTCCTTGGCTATGGCGATTTTGCTCCTGGTCAATCCGCTCCCGCAAAAGGCGGCTGCAAGCGAATCGGAAGTTTCCGAAATTCGCGAACAGATCACCTCTACATATAAATCCGCAAAAAAGCTTGCCGGCCGCAACTCCTTCAGCGGCTACTGCGCCACACTGGTGAACTGGCAGCTGTACCTGCTCGGGATCAACTCCGAAAAGATCGGTAACAACGGCAATCAGGAATACGACTATTATTCCGCGCTGTCACACAGCAGCGGCGGTTATCGCATCGATGCCTACTCCGCTTCGCGCTATTCCCTCAAGGATGCGCTCAACGCGGCGACCCGCAACGGGACCAAAAACGCGTATAACATGATCGTATGCTTCCAGAGCACCCGAAACTCTCTGGCAGGCCGACTGTATGGGCACGCATTTCTGATCCATGCCGTGATCGACGGCGTAGTATATTTCAGTGAAAGCTCCTCGCTCAGCGTGGGCGGCACCTATTTCCCCGCCGGAAGCGCCGTCTCCTGCACGATCGACGAGCTGTGCAGCTTCTATTCCACATGGGGCTCTTACGAGGGTCTGATCTGCTTCGGTCGCAAGACTTATGCCGACGAGTGCGATTACTATGCCTCCAACCTGTATGTCGGCATCGTCGAATCCGCACCGCTTTACTCCTCCCCCTGCACCGACGAGCTGGACAGCCGCTCGCAGTACCGCGCCGAGATCGCCGCGGGCGAGCGCGTGCATGTGACGGGGCTGTATCAGAACACCGAGGGCGAATACTGGTATGAACTGTCCGACAGCTACAGCGGCTTCATCCCCGCCGACCGCACGCAGCTGATCTGCACGGAATACGGCGACGTTGTTGCCTCCGATCTGGTCGCGCCGCACAACCTGCGCGCCGGGAACCGCTTCGGGCTGAAAGGAACGATCACATCCGATTACAATCGGCTTTATACCGTCCGCGCGCAGATCTGCAACGTGAACGACACGGACACCGAGCTTCTGTACAGCACCACCGCCGTGGTGGACAGCACCGAATATGCCTTAAGCGGCAGCTCGCTTTCCAATAACCTGCCTTTCCGCAAGCTGGAAAAGGGCACCTATCTTTACAAGCTGGCTGCGGTCGTCGGAAATTACTACTATGCCAACGGCGCGATGCAGCTGGAATGGAAGACCATCAGCCTGTGGACATCCCAGTTTGAGGTCGTTTCCTCGCGGGGCGGCACCTGCACCATCAGCTTTGATGCCAACGGCGGCACAACGGAGCTCAATCAGATCGAAGTCGCATCCGGCGAAGTGCTCGGTACATTGCCCGTTCCGCAGCGCGACGGCTATTCGTTCATCGGCTGGTTCACGCAGGACGAGCAGATCGTCTCGCAGTACGCCGTAGTGACCGAAGATCTGGCGCTGCACGCGCAGTGGGAGCTTGCGGCCGACGCGAACGGCTGGTATCCGTCGGAGGGTACCTGGTATTACTTCCGCGACGGTGCGATCGTCGAAGGCTTCGTGGAAGTCAAGGGCGTGTATTACTACATCGGTGCGGACGGAACGCCCGTCACCGGCTGGCGCGTCATTGACGGCGAGCGCTACTACTTCGACGAAAACGGCGTGATGAAGACGGGTCTGGTCGAGGTCAACGGCGTACAGTACCTGCTGAACGAAAACGGCCTTGCCGCAAGCGGCTGGGTCTCGCTGGGTTCGGACACCTGCTACGCAAATCCCGACGGCAGCCTGTGCACGGGCTGGGTCGTGATCGACGGGGATCGGCACTACTTTGATTTGGAGACCTGCGCCCTGATCGTGACGCAGAAAGCCGACGCAGAGTCGGGCGAATACATCATTTACGATGAAGTGAAGGCATTCGCGCTCCAGCTTGTGCCGAACATCGATCTGCCGGAGAAAAATTCCGCCGCGCACTGATCGCACCGCACCATAAAAAGCAACGTGCCCGGGCATTGCCGGGTGGTCGTAAAACAGTAAAATTAAAAAATGTTGAAAACCATTGGTTTTCAGG
>CAZIGE010000068.1:0-9865 GCA_964538475.1 uncultured Oscillospiraceae bacterium
GATCAAAATACCATAGGATTTCAATCCACCCACCCCGTGCGGGGTGGGACATTAGGGATAATATCAGATGTGATGCCATCAGCAATTTCAATCCACCCACCCCGTGCGGGGTGGGACCATACTTATTACTGCCAGTGTCTTTACGGTCAGATTTCAATCCACCCACCCCGTGCGGGGTGGGACGGACAAGTGTACTATATCCAGCAGTCCAAGCAGGAATTTCAATCCACCCACCCCGTGCGGGGTGGGACCCTTTGTGCCCATGCTTATAAAGCAAGCTGTGGATTTCAATCCACCCACCCCGTGCGGGGTGGGACTTGCGTTTTTGATTTTTGGCAAAAAGGAGGATTATTTCAATCCACCCACCCCGTGCGGGGTGGGACATAACTGGTCGTATTGATGGCGACCACAGCGACATTTCAATCCACCCACCCCGTGCGGGGTGGGACTACAAGTAACAATACAGGTGGCATAGACAGGGGATTTCAATCCACCCACCCCGTGCGGGGTGGGACTGTTTCAAAAAAGGCGTCAATTTCACAGTAGCAATTTCAATCCACCCACCCCGTGCGGGGTGGGACGACAAGGTTTACTTCCAGCTTCGGCATTGGTTGATTTCAATCCACCCACCCCGTGCGGGGTGGGACGCAATACGCCGGTTTGGGCAATACAACGAAGCGATTTCAATCCACCCACCCCGTGCGGGGTGGGACTGGGCGCCAGCTCAGCAAGGGCACCTTCAGCGGTATTTCAATCCACCCACCCCGTGCGGGGTGGGACTGATTTTGCCAAAACACTCGTTGACGGTATCTTTATTTCAATCCACCCACCCCGTGCGGGGTGGGACTTTGCCGGAGTAGTCCCGGTCAACGGCAACGGTATTTCAATCCACCCACCCCGTGCGGGGTGGGACCAGATGTGCGGAATGCATTTTATGGGCGTTTGGCATTTCAATCCACCCACCCCGTGCGGGGTGGGACAAAGCAGTTTGCAGATTACGATGGCCTAAAAGAATTTCAATCCACCCACCCCGTGCGGGGTGGGACCGGAAGTGTAGATAGAGGAGATCGCGCTGGAGGATTTCAATCCACCCACCCCGTGCGGGGTGGGACAAAAACCTCCTTTCAATAGATGATCTTATGTAAATTTCAATCCACCCACCCCGTGCGGGGTGGGACTAATCCATCATTGTGTCCTCCCAAGGATAATAAATTTCAATCCACCCACCCCGTGCGGGGTGGGACAGGTCTACTCCCTACGCGAGCGGCAGAAGAAAAATATTTCAATCCACCCACCCCGTGCGGGGTGGGACTGCCTGCTTATCAAGGACGACCGAACCCTGGACGATTTCAATCCACCCACCCCGTGCGGGGTGGGACCAAACTCGGAGCAGACCAAAACCTATACCGTCAAATTTCAATCCACCCACCCCGTGCGGGGTGGGACCGCGCTGGTGCACATTACTATTATAAGAGTTCCGATTTCAATCCACCCACCCCGTGCGGGGTGGGACGGATGATAATGAAGCCAAGCATTACAACACTAATAATTTCAATCCACCCACCCCGTGCGGGGTGGGACAACAGAGGTTATAAGAGTGCCCAACATCGCAACATTTCAATCCACCCACCCCGTGCGGGGTGGGACTCCAAGGAGAGACCATCAGTACGAGCAGTAGCAATTTCAATCCACCCACCCCGTGCGGGGTGGGACAGCAAAAGTGCACAAAATTTTTTGTAACACTTGTGCGCTAAGTACAAAAATGGTTCGCCATTGGGAAAAATCTGCCTTTCAGAGTCAGGCGATTTTGCCGGATTTCTCCCGAAACGCTCATTTCTCCGGTGCGAACCGACCGGGAAAAGGGCGACAACTTCCGCTTCGCACTAAACCATCAGGAAGCCCTCAGGCTCGTAGGTCTGCTTTGCGCCGAAGTGCTCGATTTTCGTTTGGTAATGGTTTCCCATATAGTAAAATCGCAGGCTGTCTTTGTCGGGATCCATAATTTTCAGAAGCTTATTTTGAAGGACTTTGCATTGTGCGGCATCCAATACACACTCGAATACAGAGTTCTGTACCCGCTGGCCGTGATCAACACATTGCTTTGCAATTTGCCGCAGGCGTTTGCGACCTTGGGCATCCTCCGTATTCACATCGTAAGTGATCAAAACCATCATATGCTTCCCTCACTTCCACAAAAACGGTGGATAGGTATCCATATCTTCCCGCAAATAGCGAGCCAGTAAGAGCGCCTGAATATAGGGCACCAATCCCCATGGGATCTTCTCCTCCAAATAGGGATGGGTGATGGTATCCTGTTTTTTCAGTTGCCACTGCTTCAGAAATTTTTGCCGCCCCTGATCGGTCATGCGCACGGCGCCGCTTTCCTCCTGCGTAAAATCTTCCGCAGAAAGAATGCGGTTGTTTACGATCGTGAGGACAAAGCGATCTGCCATGCAGGGGCGCAATTCCTCCATTAGATCCAGAGCCAGGGAGGTGCGCCCGGGACGATCCCGGTGTAGAAAACCCACATAGGCATCCAGTCCAACGCTTTCCAAAGCCGATGCGCAATCATTGGCAAGCAAACTGTAGGCAAAGGACAGCATAGCATTTACATTATCCAGTGGTGGTCTTCGTGTTCTGCCGTGGAAGAAGAATTCTTCCTTTTGCCGCAGGAGCATATCGTCAAAAAGACCGAAATAGCCGGCTGCGGCTACGCCCTCCAATCCACGCAGGGAGTCGCTGTCTGTAACCTCCAGGATTTGGGGAAGCAGGGCTTTTAGACTTTCCGATACAGAGCGGAATTTCTCCTCGTCAATGCGCATTTTGTGGTCACGGCGTGTGCGTTCTATGCTCCAGCGAGCATTGTAGACTTTTCCAAAAATCATATTCCGGGCAATGCGGCAGCTTTCGGCGGGATCGTCCGCCGCGCGGTACTGGGTGCGGCGTAAAAGCACATTTCCACGGCTGATGCCGGATGTACGAGCTAAGAATTTTCCCCGGAGAGAGCAGAATACCAATGCCACATCCCGTTGGGCACAGGCTCCCATAAGAGCCGGGGAGGCTCCGGCATAGGAAAAGCTGATGATCCCTTGCAATGTGTGGAGAGGGAAACGGGCAACTTCCGATTTTTCCCGGTTGACTACCACATTTTCACCGTCCAAACTGAGCCAGGCATTCTCGGAGGTCACAAACAGGGTGTTCAGTAAATGTCTCATAGTTCCTCCTCCACGCTGGCACGCAAATAGTTGGCTACGGATCTTTTTCGGCTGAGCCTGGATAGGCATAGTTCCCGGAGGGAACAGGCATTGCAGCTTTTGAAAGGCTTGACCTTGGGGGTGTATTTGCGGGCGTAAAGCGCATGCATTTCCGTGAGCATAGAGCGCACCTGTTCCCGTAGTACCGGGGTAAAGGGAACGGTCTCCCGGCGACGGGTCTCTCCGTAAAAGAGTGCTCCCTCCGGAATATCACAGCAGAGCATTTCTTCCAGACACATGCCTTGTGCACATAGCTGCAATCGATCCGCATCGGTGGTTTTGGGAGAGCCCCGCTTGTATTCCACCGGGTAAGGCTGCCACAGCCCGTCCTGCCCGGGGAGAGATATGCCGGCGGCGGTTCGATGGAATTCAACCACATCGCAGTTGCCGCTTATCCCCAAACTGGGGGAGTGGATCTGCATTCCCCGAGTCACCAGCAGATCTCCCCGAAATTCCCGTTTGCTGTTGTCGTGGGCTTTTTCGTGGAGGATATTTCCGGAGACGGTACACAGATTTTCTGCCCATTGCTGTTCAATGTGGATCAGAGCCCACTGCCGCCGACAAAAGGCAAAATGCTGTAGACCGGACAACTGGAGAAAATCCTCCTCATTATACACCATCTATAACCTCTGGTGTTAAACCCGGCAGTTCCTCCAATGTAATTTCATAGTCGTCCACACTGCGGGGAGCCGCTACGCCCATTTGGGGCATGGCCTTTACGCTACGATGAACCTTGGCTGTGGAGTATTGTCCGGTAGGACAGTTGTGTTCAAACCAATAAAGTTTGACAACTTCCATGGAACCTTCCGGACGGGCAGAAGAGGCATCTCCTTCAAATAAAGTGCGTATGGCTTCTTTGATGACCAGTGCATCTTCATATGTAAATCCAGTTTTTTGTGCCAATTGTACATTGATAGAGCCTTTGATCTTGTAAAGGCCAAAGCGAACATAGTGCTTTTTGCCCATGGTGTCAGAGGAACGGGTTTCTCCTTTTTCACCATTGACACTTTTGGTGATCTGTAAGGTCTCCACCTCAACAGGGGAGATGCTGACCGCCTGATGCACGGAAACGGGGCCACGGACACCAACCGAAACACCCTTTGATTCTTTGTCCTTAAAGGCGAATACCTGTCCAAAACTTCGCACATCCAACCAGGTCTGACAGGCTTTTTGGGCGTACAACTCCCGATTCTTTTCCCCTTTCATCACAGTGCTTGCGCGTTCGGAAAGACTGCCAAAACCATCGTTACAGCGGTCATCTGACTGGACAAAAATGGCGTGGCCTAAATCTTGCATCCGGTTACGAATCTTTCGCTTGATGCAAACATCACTCATTTCACCAAAGCCGCTGTAATCCGTGCGGGGACGGTTGCCGTTGAGGGGGTCACCGTTGGCGTTGGCTCGTTCCACAGAAATCAAAGCCACAAAATCTATTTTATTATTCAGTGCGTGCATATTCATAGTCCTCCGTATCTTTGTTGTTCTTTGTGTACAGTGCGTTTCTTTGCAGGTAATATCCCATCAAATAGCTATCCTCCAAAGGCAGATTCCACTGCTCTTCCGGTGACTGGCTGATCAAATCCATGATTTGGGAAATGATGGATTTATACCATCCACGGATTCCGTATTTAAGCCGCGGAAAATAGGCCTGCTCCAATTGCTTTTCAATGATTCCAGCAGCATACATCGGGCGCTGACAGAATACAGACTGCATACGAATGGCATTGGGTTCCCGGTCTTCTCCTTTGTCATAGGTGTCTCGCTCTACCTTTTCCATTACGGCCAGCAGACGACCAAACTGGTAACTGCGGTCGTTCTTTTCAGGCTCAAGAGCCATGCTCCATTCCTCCTTCAATCGATCATATCGGTATTTTCGGATCACCGCACAAGCGGTGAATAAAATATTTTCCCGTATACTTAGTTCATAAGCCTGCAACTGCGAAGCTTTGTTCACCAATGCTTTTAAAATATCTGTTCCGATTCTGGCTTGTTCCACGCGACAGACTACCAGCCGTTGTATCTGCTGACGCATGATCTGATCTTCTGCTGTGATTCGAATCGTGCCTTTTTCTGTCTTCTGCGTTCCAAATGCGCAATCCACGATTTGCTTCAGACTGGGGGACTGAATACCAAACCGCCAGTCAGGCCAGCAACAGGTAGCATCCCAATCATGGAGCCGCTGCAGAAAATCGTAGGCACGAAATTCATTGTAGTAGGTAACTGCCAGCCGCCCGGTTGTGGCGGCATCGAAAACTGCCACAACTACGCCGTCTGTAATGGTAAAACCCCGCTTTTTGCTATTGAGTGCCTGTCGCAAGGATTCCCGATAATCTTCTGGTTTCCATACGGGCTTTTGGGGGCGATTCGGCAGGGTTAGCGGAGCGGTCGCCTTTCCTTGTGGATTCCAGCAAAGGAACATGCGCCCACCACAGATCACACCCTGTTCCTGAATCAGCCAACGCAGTGCATTGTGTGCTTTTTGTGAAGCTTCATAGCCCACCTGAGCCGCTTGCCATTCTTCCGAAAACCGACCGCGGTAGGTGAATCCTACTTTGTCATTGGCTGATATCAGTTTGGCATTTCCGTTTAGAGAAAAAACACCCTTTGGATGTTGAATGGCAATTCCGGTCTGCTCTCCGGTTACAGCGCAAAGTCCAATTGCTCGTTCTGTTTGACTTATGCTGTAGTGTGTATAGGCATTGTACAGTGTTGCATCTTTCCAGCATTCCTCCGGTAAATCTCCTTGTACTCGCCACCGAATCATCAACTTGTCGTTTTCAGGAAGGCCATTTTCATCCAACTCAACAAGGCCGCATTTTGCCAAATCATCCACGACGGTGCCACTTTTAACATACTGTAATATCGGTTTCAGCTTTGGGTGGGAGTGTCCAGAATTCGCCCAGGCCGTTAGTTGCTCCACATAGAGCTTGTACTTTTCTTCCTTTTGTGGTATCAAATACCCAATTTGTTCACACAGCGGATGCGGACATGGGGCACTGGTTCTTCCGGCAGAACTTTCTGTAGCGGGGATTATAATTTTGGGGCTATTCTTTTCTACGGAGGAGGCAATCACAAATGCACCATCTGTGTCCAGTGTGATCTCCAAATCTGCCCGGGTAACAATATGTCCCACTGGTGCCATAGGAGTCGTATTTTCCCTGTTCTCCATATAGTGGATATGACTTTCATAGGTTTCCAATGTACGCTGAAACAGTCCCACTCATGTCACCTCCCCAAATTCTCTCAATCCGGTAAAGTTATGCAGTTCCTCACCAAAAGGTTTTATCTCCATTTTTCGCAAGTATTTATGGTAAGGACAATCCTCTGGTCGAGGGAAATGGATAACACCATGCTCCATCACAGGATGCCAAAACCGGGCTGTCATGCTCCCAGCTGTTTCCACGGAATAAGCTTCATCAGCATAGGTAATGCCGTGATACATCACCCCAAAATCCAGACGAGGGATCTCATCATAGGCACCACTTCCTTCTCCAAATGCGCAGGGTTCCACATATCCCTGACATTCCCGGGTGCCTAAGAATATATCACGACGACCACCCTTGCGGATCATCTTCAATGCAATTTGGTGATGCTTGTTCTCATTTCGGTCACCTGCCAGTTCTGGACGGTTTTCGTTCCACTCAAAGTGAGCCCGAACCTGATAGCGGCAGTTTTTCAAATATGTATAGTACGCTAAATCATTGCCTCCGTGGTACTTGATTGGCCGGATTCCTTTGACCTCCATGGCAATGGGCTCCATAATGCGTACATCATCAATCAGCCATGTCAGCGTTGGTTTCCAATATATTGATGACAGAATTCCTTTCAATGCTTCATAGGTCGGGATCTGATAGCTACATTTTTCACCACCTAAGCGCATGATAGGATCAGAAAACAAAGCATGATCTCCCATTACCTGAAACTCCACCACATTGGGATATGTTGTATTTTTCATGCTACACCTCCAAATAATCGAATTTTCCCGGTTTCATAGTGAAGCCCGTCAGTTCATCGTAGTATTCTGACGGCAATACTTTTACACCCGAATATTCCCCGATCACATCCGCCAAAGCCTGAAGTTGGTATGTGTACAGTGATACTGTATAGGGCTTGGCTTTTGAGACCCATTGTGCCAAGTAGGCTACATCCGTTTCATCCTGGGATGCCAGGTCCGCAATCAGTGCTTTTCCGTTTTCATAGGGAACGACCACATCCTGCGTATCATTGTCAAATACGGTGAAAGCATTTCCCGCCATATGAAATGCCTGATTCAGCATAAATCCTTTGCTGTGCGCTTCCGCTTTTTCCCAATACTGCCAGTTATCTGATAAAAGGGAAAACAGGCTAACTCTCTCTTTTTGCAACGGGTAATCCTGAGCACCTTGCGCCATTGCGCCGTAGTACCTACTATAATAATAAGTAACAGCAGACTCAGAAGAAAGGTCATAATCGAATTTCCCCGGATCTCTGCGATAGGCATCTAATAAACTTAGCGTGGCGTTTTTACCTCTTCGAATTTCTTCCAAATGACTCAAATCCTCGTTGAGCACCGTTAAAATATAAACGGGCGCTATGACAGATTGACCATTGCGATTACAGCGCCCTGCTGCCTGAATTATACTGTCCAAACCGGCAGTCAGGCGAATGACCCGCTGGAAGGAGATATCCACGCCTGCCTCAATAACTTGCGTAGCAATGCACAGACAACTTCTTCCTGTATCCAGTGCCTGATACAACTGCTTTAAGGTTTGCCTACGATGGGCGGGGCACATGGCCGCCGACAAATGGCAACAAACTTCCGCTGTGCCGTCCAAGACATCTAACAGATAACATGCCTGCTCTTTTTTGTTGCAAACTACCAAAAGACTGGTTACCTGTTCCATAGATTCCCGAATAAACGCAACTGCTTCCTCCAGGGTCATTGCCCCACCATCCGAAATTTGCGTGCGATGGAAGGGCTCCCAAAGGTGCTTTTCATATGGTACCATTTGCCCACGAACCGGTTGAATGGGATGCGGGACATACTTCTGTTCAGGTTGAGTAGCAGAACAAAGTACTACGGTTGCCTTGCAGATTTCAGCCAAAAAATTGATTGCCATGTTAAATAAGCTCAGCATTCTGCTGGGTACCGTCTGCACTTCATCAATAACAATCACACTGTTGCACAGACTTTGCAATCGACGAATTGAGGTCGTTTTTTCAGCAAACAGGGTGTTGAGCAACTGCACCAATGTGGTGACGATGACCGGACTGTGCCAACTGTCAACAGCAAGCTCCCGTAGATCCAGTTCCGATGTATCGTCAGGCTCGGCTACATTGCTGTGGTGTTCCAGCACAATACTGTCATTTCCGAGATATTCCCGGATCACAGCAGCATTCTGTTCCAAAATCGTGAGCAGGGGTGCCGTAAAGATCAAGCGGCACTTTCCCCATGCTTTTGCATGGCTGAGGGCAAAACGCAATGAGCTCAATGTTTTACCGCCACCAGTGGGAACATTGAGACGAATGATCCCTCCGATGTGGGATCCATAGTCACAGCATATTTGTGAAATTTTTCTTCTAGCCTGTGCAATGGGGGTATCCTGAGGGAAACGGCTCAATTTTTCTTCCAAATGGACTAAGTATGGTGTCCAAAATTCTGCATAGTCTTCTGGCTCTACCGGCGAAAATACACCGGTCATAAATTCTGCTGTATCGCGCCGGTCACCTTCTATCACAGCAGAAAGTAGCAAACGGGCAAGTAATCCTTGGTAAAAAGAGAATTCTTCATTACTCTCTCCGGCCAGCGCATCCATGCACATATAGATGGGGATCAGTTCAGCATTTGCACATGCAAACAGTTTTTCAATTTCCTTTTGACCTGCGCACTGTTCTAAAAAGTTGTTCAGACTTTCCTGATATCCAATCTTTTCTTTACTCAATCGGTGTAGGAAGCCAGAATTTCCGTTTTGATCTATGCAATCAAACAATCCGTGGTGAGCTCCCACGGCAAAAGCCAACAATTCAGAGGTTAGATCTTCGTAGTTATGAGCTTGCTCCCCGTGGAACCGGCTCAAAAGAAAGCGACAACCTGCAAAGGTGTGGTTTACCGATCCACGGGTTCCTTTCCCGTCCAATAGGTACTCCTGAAACTCCTGTTTCATTTTCCCCATATCATGCAACAATCCAGCCAAATACCCGGCATGACCCATTTGAATCGGAGCCAGCACATCCTGCGCGTATGCGGCAGTTGTACGGCAATGATCTGCGACCGTTTGCTTTGTCATCTTTTCATTTGTGTTTTGGCAAAAATGCGAATAAAACTCCATATTTTCACCTCAAATTTTGTCAGTAAATACAGTATATCACATTTCTTGTTTCTTGACAACCTTAATAATGTGATTTTTCTAAAAAAACACCGAATGGAAGCATGTCCATTCGGTGAAATTCTGTGCATTACATAAATGTTGCGATCCAGTAGATCAACCCGTACACCACGCTTGCGCTCACGCCGTAGAGGATCACCGGGCCGGCGATGGTGAAGATCTTGGCTCCCACGCCCAACACAAAGCCCTCCGTTTTAAATTCTATGGCGGCGGAGGATATGGCGTTGGCAAAGCCGGTGATGGGCA
>CAZIGE010000069.1:0-9680 GCA_964538475.1 uncultured Oscillospiraceae bacterium
ATGGGAATGTCCACATTGGTATCTCTGACATTTCGGGCAAATTCAAAGCCGTCCACCCCCGGCATCATAATGTCCGACACGATCAGATCAAAAGTCTTTTCATACAAAGCGTCATAGGCTTCATTTGCATTCAGGCAGCCGGTAGCCTCATAACCGCTGCTGTTCAGGAATGAGCAGACCGTCCGATTCAGTTCCCTGTCATCTTCCAGGATCAAAATCTTAAACATAGGATCACCTCCTGCATTTTATAAATACAGTATAGCTCGGAAATGTTAAGATTTTGTTTGCGTTTGCCTAACAGAAAGAAAAAAGGTTCTGCTTTTTTGCAGCAGCACCTTATAAAAATCAATCGTTCATGAGTTTGTCGCTGAGCGCAATGATCTGCTCGGCATACTTTCTGCGGCGCTTGTTAAGGATCGCTTTGTAAATCGGATAGTTTACGATCGCCATCAGCATCCCCGCGATCCCGATTACCAGACCGGGGATCATGGGTTCGGCCATTCCGATGGTTTCACTGATGTCGGTCATGATAAGGCTCATACCGGCACCCATAATCAGTGCGGAAACAGAACCGAAGGTGTAAGTAAAGATATTGGCAGGAGTCTTGACCTTCTTATCCAAATCTTTCAGTGCATCCAGCTCGGTGTGTTCCTTTTCGGTGTATTGGGTGCGGATCTTCTGCACCAGATATTCCTGTTCGTGTTTGTCCATGGTAGGTTCTCCCTTCAAATTTGATGGAGCCATCGTACACCGCGGATGTTTACGGGATCTTTCCGAAATGTTTGCGTTTTATGAAATTCTGCGCGTACCACGCTTCTTAAGCGCTTTTTAAGAATTCTTCCCCTTTTATCTTAAGAAAACAGATGCTATAATACAGGCAGAAACCATCGGGGAGGCGATCGCCTATGTATAACATTCTGATCTGCGATGACCAGCCGGACATCGTAAATGCGCTGAAAATCTACCTGACCTGTGAAGAATACCGCCTGTTTGAAGCCTGCAACGGCGAGCAGGCGCTCGCGCTCGTCAAGCAGGAAAAGATCCATCTGATCCTGCTTGACATCATGATGCCGCGGATGGACGGTATCACCGCCACCGCGAGAATTCGGGAAATATCGGATGCGCCCATCATCCTGTTGACCGCAAAAAGCGAAACAGAGGACAAGGTCCTCGGGCTGAACGTCGGGGCGGACGATTATATCACAAAGCCTTTCGTGCCGCTGGAAGTTCTGGCACGCGTCCGCTCGCAGCTGCGGCGCTATACCGCGCTGGGCAGGCACCCCGTGCCAAGCTCCTCCGGCGTACTGATCCTCGGCGGGATCGTGCTCAATGACGCGGCCAAATCCGTCACGGTAGACGCGGAAGCCGTCAGCCTCACACCGATCGAGTATAAGATCCTGAAGCTGCTTATGGAGCATCCCGGCACGGTTTATTCCACCGCGGAGATCTACGAGCAGGTCTGGCAGGAGCCGCCCTACGACAACGAGGGCGTAGTCGCCGTCCACATCCGTCATCTGCGCGAAAAAATCGAGATCACGCCGTCGGAACCGCGCTATATCAAGGTGGTCTGGGGGCAGGGCTACAAAATGGAGGGAATGTAACATGAAGTCCATCGCTACGAAATTTATCCTCGTGCTGCTGGCGGCAGCGGCACTGCTGACGCTGCTCGGCGCGGCCTGCGGGATGTTTCTGGTCGCGGCACTGGATATCCGCGATCAAAGTCCCACCGAAATGCAATACGAGTATTTGCAGTCGTATGCCTACAGTGCCGCCTGTTCGGAAGCCGGCAACTATGCAACGGCGACATTCGGCGATCTGCCGGATGGAGTTTCCTCCCGTGTTTACGACAGTGGCACCCTTCCTTCCGGCGTTACCGTCCTGAACTTTTCGATTTTCGAAAACGGCATGGCCGTCGCCTCAGGCGGCTCGGAGGCGGAGAAAAACGCAGTCGTACAGAGCTACAGCTTCACGGTAACGCCGTATTATCTGGTTGCCGTTCCGAACGGGGCGGAAGCCCCCGCCGGGTCGCTGCAAGCGGGTCCTCACTATTATAGCAATTCGGGCGGCTATACGCTCTATGAGTACCATGACCGCACGTTTTCGGTCGAACTGACCTTGCAGGTGGTCGAAGCGGAGAGCATTCTGTCGGTGCTGCAATGGCTGGTGACCTGCCACGCTTATCTGCCGTTCGCGCTGCTCGGGAGTTTGCTCGTTCTTGCCGTGTGCATCGTCTGGCTGTGCTGGGCGGCCGGGAAGGCATCGAACACAGCGGATATCCGTCCGCGGGCGCTGAATGCGCTTCCGCTGGATCTGTACACCGCCGTGGTCGCCATCGGCGGGCTTGGGGGCATATATCTGCTGCACTACCTGTGCGATGTACTTCTGTACAGCACCTTCCACCTGTACCTTGTCCTTGCGGCAGTGCTGCTGGCATTCGTGCTGTGTCTTGCCGTCGTCGGGCTCATTTTTGCCTTTGCGGCGCAGGTCAAAGCGGGCGGCCGCTTCTGGTGGCGGCGCAGCATAACAGGTTTCCTGTGTATCCGTATCTGGCGCGCGACAAAATGGCTGGTGCGCGGGGCGCGCTCGTATATGCGCTCCCTCTCCACGATCTGGCAGTGGCTGCTCACCGCCGTACTGATGGCGTTCGTGCCATTCGTCCTGATGCTTCTTATCATGCGGGGGCGCTCTTATTTCCTTCTCCCGTTTTTCGGCGCGCTGCTGCTGGATGCGGCCATCGTCCTGTACGGCGGCTGGTGCTTCGGAAAGGTCCTGCGCGGCGCAGCGGATATGGCGCAGGGCGATCTGGACACAAAGATCGACACGCGGTATCTGCTCGGCAGTTTTCGGGATTGCGCGGTGCAGCTGAACAGTCTCTCGGGTGCGGCGCTGCTTGCCGCGCGGGAAAAAATGCGCTCGGAACGCATGAAAACAGAGCTTATCACCAATGTGTCGCACGACATCAAAACGCCCCTGACCTCCCTTATCAACTATGTCGATCTGATGCAGAAGCCCCATTCCGAGCAGGAGGGCGCGCAGTATCTGGAAGTCCTGGCTCGTCAAAGCGCGCGGCTGAAAAAGCTGATCGACGATCTGATGGAAATGAGCAAGGCTTCCTCCGGTAACATCACCGCCCAGATCGTGCGGCTGGATGCCGTGGAAACGGTGTTTCAGGCGTTGGGAGAATTTTCCGACAAACTCGCTGCGCGGGAATTGACCCCCGTCTTCCGTCAGCCGGAAGGTGCGGTCTATATGCGGGCGGATGGCCGTCTGGCCTGGCGCGTGATGAGCAATCTTCTGAGCAACGCCGTGAAATACGCCATGCCCGGAACGCGCCTGTATGTGGACATCGCGCAGCTGGACAGCAAGGTGCTGATCTCTTTCAAGAATATTTCGCAGCAGGCACTGAACATCCGCGCAGAGGAATTGATGGAACGCTTTGTGCGCGGGGATGCCTCCCGCAACACCGAAGGCAGCGGTCTCGGGTTGAATATCGCCGAAAGTCTGATGGAAGTACAGGACGGCACCATGCAGGTGCTGGTAGACGGCGACCTGTTCAAGGTCACGCTGTACTTCCCCGCGGACAACGGCTGAAACCCTGCAACGTTCATAAAAATGTCGAAAATTGTTTTCAAAGTGGACACGACGCGTTCAAAATTGCCATGTACCTTAATAGCAGAAAGGTTGCGGAAGCCGTGAGCCGTGGCCTTTCGTGAGAAAACCTCTTTTCTACCTCTCTTCTTTCCAAAACCCCTTTCGCAGGAAGCGCCCCGCATACGCGGGGCGTTTCCTCGTTTTGTCGCATTGAGCTGTCATAAATGTCGAAGCGCCCCGCAGCCGCGGGGCGCGCTTTTCACGAAACAGTCATACCGCGTGCGGCCTGCGCCGAAGCGCGACACACGCATGGAAGCGGTCAATCGTCGCGACCGAGCAGCTCCCGCCAGGATGCGCGGCGCTCTCCCTTGCGGTCAAAGCGGGCAAAGACGATCCCATTGATGCAAACCACGGCGGCGAAGACCGCCACCGCCTGCCGCAGGATCGATTTTCCCGTCAGGAGCATGGCATCCATCAGCTCCAGCTCGTTCAGCGATGCGGCGCGAACTGCGGCAAGGACGGACAGGATCAGCCCCAGCAGGATAAAAATGCCGCCTGCCAGCTTTTGTGTAAACCGCCACGCCCGCACGCTGCCCATGCCGAACCAGCAACGATAGCCTACGGTATGGTTGGCCTCCCCGGGTGCCGCCGTCAGGTAAAAAACGCCGAGCCCCAGCACCACCAGCGGCCCGAGCAGCAGCGCAAGTCTGGTCGCAGACAAAACACCGGATTCAAAATTATGCAGATCGGGCAGAAGATTTTCCAGCTGGATACTGTCGAGCCAATCCTTGATGTTATTCAGATCAATATCAAACGGCATAGCGCGCTCCTTTATTTTTCCTCAAGGAAATTGCTGACTTCCCGCACAAAGCTGCTGACATCCTGAAAGCGGCGATACACGGAAGCAAAGCGGATGTACGCGACCTCGTCGAGTGGCTTGATACGTTCCATGACCATTTCGCCCAGGCGATCCGTGCTGATCTCCCGTTCCAGCGTGTTTTGGATGCTCTGCTCAATCTCGGTCGTGATGCGATCCAGATCGGATATGTCCACCTTGCGCTTGTCAAAGGCGCGAATCATGGAATTCAGGATCTTGTTTCGGTCAAAATTCTGGCGGGTGCCGTCGCGCTTGACCACGATGATCGGGAGGCTTTCCACGATCTCATAGGTCGTAAAACGGCGCTGGCAATGCAGGCATTCCCGTCGGCGGCGGATGCTCTGCCCGTCTTCCGAGCGGCGGGAGTCCACCACCTTGCTCTCCAAATCACCGCAAAAAGGACATTTCATGCTGAAAAAACGCTCCTTTTGAAGAATTAAGACAATTATAGCAAAAAACTGCGCTGCTTTCAAGCCTTATTTTGCGGTCTGTCGTTGTTCTTTCTTTTCGCAGGTTTGGCAAACAGGCGCACTGAAACAGTACGCCCGTGACCGATAAAGTATTCAGGTTTTTTTAACGAACTTTTCGCGGCACTTGGGGCAGCTGATGGCGATTTTTCCCTTACCGCGTGGCACACGCACCTGCTGGTGGCATTTTGGGCAGGAAAAGTAACGGTGATCGTGATCCTTTGCGCGCGCGAGCAGGTTCAGAAAACGGCGATTTTCCTGATAACGCTTATACGTCTTGCGGGACAGGGAGCGAAAGATCGCGACCCCCATACCGACATACGCCAAAAGCCACAGCGCGAAATGGAGCCATCCCTGCGTAAACAGAGAAACAAGCAAAATGATCAGACTGACCCACAAGATCACGGAATTCAGTTTATCCGTGCCGTACCGCCCGGCCATAAAGCGATAAAGTCCGTTTTTGATTTTGCCTCCGAGCTGTCGCAGCCGGCTTCCGATCGCGTTCATATCGTATCCCCTTTGGATGGTTGTTATGTTCTATTATATCGCTGTTTTTTCGGTTTTCAACCATATTGAGCCATTGTTTACGGATTGTTTAAGATTGAACCGCGTAAAGCGGGCGGGCGGCGCGCAGCCGTCAGCTTTCTTCCATGGCACGGCGGAGCTTTTCCAGCGCACGCTTTTCGATGCGCGAAACATAGCTGCGGCTGATCCCGGTCAGCTGTGCGGCCTCGCGCTGGCGAAGCGGTGCACGGCCGTCCAGCCCGTAACGCAGGGTAACGATCTGCCGCTCCTGCGGTGTCAGCCGCTCGGCGACCGCCCTGTGCAGGAGCTGCGCCTGCTCCCGGCCGGCGATCTGTTCCAGAAGGTCAACATCCTCGCTGACCACGTCCATCAGCGCCAACGGCGCACCGTCCGCCCCTGTTTCAATGTAGTCCGACAGCGATACATCCTGCGCACTCTTTTTCTGACTGCGAAAATACATCAGGATCTCATTCTCCACACATCTGGCAGCATAGGTAGCCAAACGTGCACCTTTGGATGCATCGAAGGTGGAAATGCCTTTGATCAACCCGATCGTTCCGATGGAGATCAGATCCTCCTGATCGGATGTTTGCGCGTAGTATTTTTTCATGATATGCGCAACAAGGCGCAGGTTCCGTTCGATCAGGATATTACGCGCGTCAAGGTCGCCATTGGCAGCTCGTTCCAGATAAGTGCGTTCTTCCTGTGCGGTCAGGGGTCTGGGGAAGCTGCCGGATTGCAGTTGCAGGGAATACAGCAGCCCGCTCAGCATCAGCCATACACTTGTCAGCATATTCATCACCTCGCTGCAAGCCTATTCTCCCCAACTCGTCCTTTTTCCATGATTTTTTCGGCGTGACAGATGAAAACGGCCGCAACCGAGGCCCTGTCGGGCATCGGCTGCGGCAAAATAATTCGCTTATTTCCCTATTTTGCGAACGCGATATCGCCATGCTGTACGGCTTTTCAGAATAATCTCCCCGAAAGGTCAAGTACCGCAAGCCAAATAAACACGATCAGAGCCATCACCGTCAAGGCGATAACAAGTGAGGATAGACAGCCCATTTTAGAAGGAGCAGGTGGGTTTTGTTGTTCTGTCGGTGTACATACATTTCCGCTTGTGCGCACATTGGGATCGGAAAAGGGTTTGCCTGTCCGCGTTTGCTTTTGTGAAGGGCGCGGCTTTACGGCCTGCGCATATAACGCAAGCGGGTCGGTTTGATGCATAATTCGCGAATAAAAATGGTCAAGCCACGCCGCATCGCCCGGCTGACACATATTTGACTCAGTGCAATTCGGTTCATGCGCTATTTGGTTTCTAACCCAGCGATAATGCTTCAGCTGCTTCAGGTCGTTATTCCACAGCGGAACCAGACCGGAACCACGGGACGTGCGTTCCATTTCCTCAATATATGCGGAAATGCGCCTGTCATCGTTCAGGATTTCCCCACACAGTTTTTCAAGACGCTTGTACGATTCTATAAATCCCATTTTACGCTCCAAAGTGTCACCGTGAAAGCCCTCATCTTAATAAGGCAGTGCGTTGCTTGCCGCTTCCTGCCCCAAATGGGCGGCAAGATGCTGACGGCACAGCTCGATCCGGTTCTCGATGCTCTCGCCCTTTCCGGTGAATTTGGACTTACGGGAATAGATCACATATTGCTTCGGCTTCTCTTTCGTTTTCATATCGGCACCTCGCAGTATTTGTTATGTTGTTTTCTTCATTGTATCACATTGGAATCCATTTGAAAAGGTACCCAAGAAAAGAATCGGAAATTTTTCAAATAATTTATATACAACTTTTGAAAAAATCTTGGAGCGAACGAATTTCATCGCTCATTTATCAACCACAAATGATTGATGAAATGAGCGATGAACGGTGGCGTTGAATATATGAATTTCAAGCCATCACGCCCGAATCTTAAGCCAGAAAAATCAATCCTTGTGGAATCCGTAAAAAAATTCTCTGTTTAATGTGCAAAAATCACTATATGGCGATTTACCAAACAGTGAATTGCATACACGAAACCATGGCATATTGTTCATTCCAGTTGATCTTCACACGAAACAGTAAAATCAATAAGGTACTGTTATGAACAGGGCTATGATCCATTGATTGTAAAACGCCAAATTGGAATAATATCATATTTTCGGAACAATGCGACTGCGGTTATCGGAATAATAGCACGCCATTCTCCTATCTCCAACATAACAGGGCAAGCACTCCTGACGGAATGCTTGCCCTGCCAATATAATCTATCGCTATGACGATCAATTCAGTTACAAAGGGGTTTCCATTTCAGAAACCCCTTTGAACATAGAAAACCTCAAAGTCCGCCATTTCCTCCAAATTCACATCCGTGGGTATGATGATGACCATAGTACCATCGTCCATAGCGGTAGCCGTAGTGAGCTGGACAGTTGGCACAATCGCCGCTACATTTCCCATTGTGCTTACGGGACTTTCCTTTTGCAAGTCCCAGTCCCAGCACAAGGGCAGTAAAGAAGCCGATTGGGGGCAGTTGTTCTTCTTCAATCTCAAAATCATCGTCTTCAATTTCTTCGTCGTAATCGAAGAGTGCGACATGATTTCGCTTGGCAACTTTATTCATGACTTCTTCATCCACAACGCCATCAAGTTCCTCAAGTTGCTCTTGGGTGAAGTGGCATTTGGCAGACTCAAGAAGCAAGTTCATTGTAGCTACGTCACAACAGCATGACAGGTCATAGATTTCCTCTGGGGTGAATTGAACACCGGCAGCAACAGCCATTCTGATAAAACGGGAGGCAACCTTTTCATCCATGAACTCCTGTGCTACTTCCGTAACCTCAGCGGATGCCCCAAACGAAGTTAAGGAAGACATCCGGCTGATCTGTGTACTGGTTGACCAGTCATAAAACTTTTCGTAATAAGTTTCCCATGTCATAGACTCACCCACTAATATGTTATTACAGCGACTTCATTACATCCAGCAAATGCTGATAGCTGTCAACATCGTGGTATTTCACATTCTCGGTAGAAATCTCGTTGAACAGTTTTCTTGCACAAGAGATTTTCGCTTTCTCAATCGGCTTCAAGCTCAAGCTCTCCATCGTGCCCTTAGTTTCGGCAATGAAGAAGATGTGCTTTACCGTACCCTCGTTAAAGGCAATCGCCCAGTCGGGAGAGTAGTTGCCAACAGGAGTAGGAATGTGGAAACCTCTCGGCAGCTTGGCGTAAACGCACACCTCATCGGCTGCATCCAAGTCCTCGGCAAATCGGCGTTCCACACTCTTTTCTGCATAGCCATCGGTGAACACATAGTCCTGGATATGCTTCGTTGCCTTAAACGCTTTGTCGATGCTGGTAGATGTTTTCTCTGCGGTGAAGATGGTACTGTCGTATTCACCCTCAATTTGGTCATAAGTGATATGCTCGACGATCATCGTTGCTTTCTGCTCATTGATAAGGCGTGTGACCTTGGAAATAAATTCTTCGGGATTTGCCTTATACATAGCAAACTTCAACGGAGAAATGCCCTTAATAATCTCCACGATTGTCCTACGGGTCAGAACGGTTCCTTCCGCAATTTTGCCAACCAGATCGTAGGTGATGCGGCTCACTTCACTCCGCTTCAAAGTGGTCGTGCGTGTCTTTGCAGACTTAAAGGCTTCGCCACGGTCAAGGGCATTTGCATCCATTTCGTCGGTCTGCTCACCCTTAGAAACGGTGTATGTCAGCTCGGATACAAACAGCTCGTTGTCGATATGCTTGATAGCCTTTTCAATCAGTTCGGAACTGTTGAAAGAAACAGCGTAGGCATACTTATGATTGATGCGTTTCCAAAGCTCTTGGAACTCCTTCTTGTAGAAATTCTGATTCAAATCGTTGTGTTCCACCTTGCTCTGCTTGCCGTTTTCAACCATGCGCTCCAAAGCAGATTCGTCAAAGATTGCCTGCACAAGCGTGTGAACACCTTCTGCCATCGGAGCAAGGTTTGCAGGCATTTGAGCCAGCGTACCCATCTCCATATCCATACGGTACTTGTCCGTAACCTTTCTATCCATATCCACATAGCCGTTGGAAATCAGATAGAACTCGATAGCGTTTGCAGTCTTATCGTCAATAGCGGTCGGCTTGCCATCCACCTTGACGAACTTGCCCTTGAAGTATTCGCTTGTAGCGGCAGTCGGTCTGTCGTACAGAACTTTCTTAATGTCGGATTGCAGGTCAGCGACAA
>CAZIGE010000070.1:0-9570 GCA_964538475.1 uncultured Oscillospiraceae bacterium
ACAGATGCTCATTTTGTAATTTTGATCTAAACCTGTTTTATGAACACCTGCCTATGCGGGGCGTGGTCTTTTTTTCAGGATCGCCGCTGCTCCAGCGGGTGGATATACTGCTCCCGACGGCGCTGCTTTTCCGCGCTGTAGTCCTCATTTTCGCCGGTGTGCAGGGAGCGAAGGTAATCATGATGGTTTTGCAGGATCTGCTTGTCGCGCCGTGCCAGCATCATAACGCCGATGGACGAGCACTGATCCGAAGCACGTTCCAGATAGGTCAGTGCCTCCATGAAGACAAGTCCGTTGCTGATTGAGCAGACACCCTGCTTCAGGCGTTTGGTGTGGCGGTCGCGCAGGAGGATGACCATGTCATCGATGACTTCTTCCAGCGGCTCGATGCTGCGGGCGGCCACTTCGTCGTTGGTCACGAATGCGCGCACGGTGATATCCAGTATTTCATTGACCGCCTGCAACAGAATGCCCAATTCTTCTTTTGCACGGTCGGAAAATTCGCTCTTTTCCGCCTGCAGGCGCTGTGCGAGCTCCACCATGTTGGTGGCATAGTCGCCGATACGCTCAAAATTCGGCACGGTCTGCATGAGCATATCCAGCTGACGGTCGTCATGCTCCGCCTCGATATTTTTGGACAGGCCGATCAGGAAATGGTCGGCGCAGTCGGCAAAGCGATCCAGGCAATCTTCGCCCTCGTTGATCTCGTCAACGGACGCGGGGTCGTAATGCAGCAGCATGCGGCATCCGAGGTCGAAATTCTTCCGTGCCAGCTCACCCATGGCGGCTGTAGCGCGTGTAGCCTCGCCCAGCGCAACGGCAGGAGAGATATACAGGTTTTCCGTCAGCGTCAGCAGTTCGGGGTGCGGATTCGGCTTTTCCGGTTCGTCGTGAATGATAAAGTGCGACAGCTTGACCAGTAAATTCGTAAACGGCAGCAGCACTGCGGCGGTAATGATCTTGAAGGAGCTGTGGAAAACGGCGATCATGGTGCTGTTCACGGTCTGTGTCCAGAATTCCGCGCCGAACACGGCGTTGGCCTGCAGGATCGACAGCACGATCATAAAGCAGACGGTGCCGATGATATTAAAGGCAACATGGACGACACCCGTGCGCTTGGCATCCGGCACGGAGCCGCCGACGAAGCAGTAAAACGCCGTAACGAAGCAGGTTCCGATGCTGATACCCATAATAACGGGGTAAACAGCGGAAAAGTTCAGCGCGCCGGTCGCCGAAAGCGATTGCAGCATGGCGACCGTGGCCGACGAACTCTGCACGATGATCGTGATGACGATGCCCGCCAGAATGCCGAGCAGCGGCGACTGTGAAAGGCTCGCCAGCATTTCCAAGAAAACGGGCGAGTCGGCGAAGCCCTGTACCGCGCCCGTCATATTCACGAGCCCGACGAACAGGATGCCGAAACCGATGCAGATGTCGCCAACAGTCTTCGCCTTTTTGCTCTTGATGAACATGACGAGGATCATGCCCAGCAGCAGGGCGATCGGCGCAAGCGTATCCGTGTCAAACAGCCACAGCAGCCAGTTGTCGCCCGCGTCGATGAATGCAAGCGTCGTGATCCATGCGGTGATGGTCGTACCGATGTTGGCACCAAGCACGATGGACACAGCCTGACGCAGCGTCAGCACGCCCGCGCCGATCAGCGCGACCGCGAGCACGATCGTGGCGGTGGAGCTTTGAATGACAGCCGTGACGAGCGTGCCGGTGAGCAGCCCGGTAAACGCATTGCCGGTCAGCTTCTCCAGCACACGCTTGAGCGCCGCGCCCGAGCTGTTTTTCAAACCGTCGCCCATGATCTCAATACCGTAGAGGAACAGCGCAAGGCCGCCCAGCATCTGGATGATCGCACTAATAATCGCCATATGAGCCTCCGACTTTTATCATAAAGTTTTGTGATCTGTGTTTACGCGCCGGTCGAACCGAAGCCGCCCGTGCCGCGCTGTGTATCGTCCAGAAGATCGGACTGCACATACAGCGGCGTGACCACGGGTACGATCAGAAGCTGCGCGACGCGATCTCCCGGCGCAACGGTCTGTGTCTGCGAGCCGTGGTTGAACAGGACGACGCGGATCTCCCCGCGATAATCGCTGTCGATCACACCGACCTTGTTGGCCGGTGCAAGTCCTTTTTTTGCGCCCATGCTGCTGCGTGCGAAGACCAGACCCGCACACCCGTGCGGGATCTCCAGTGCGATCCCCGTCGGCACCCAGAACGTTTCGCCGGGTGCGATGGACACCGTCTCGTCCAGGCAGGCATACAGATCCGCGCCTGCGGCGCAGGACGAGCCGTATGTCGGCAGCTGCGCGTCGGGGCGAAGCTTTTTTACGCGAACGGTTTGCATATCTTATCCTCCGATCCTACAGAAACGGTGTATCAGGGCGCTTCGCGTTTCCCGAGGCGGGAAAAGAAGCGGAAGGTCAGTGGCCAGACGATCCCCGCCACGAGCACGACAAGAAAATAGCGCACGCTCCGACCGAAATATTCGCCGAAGATCGCATTCAGCGGCGTTTTCAGCCCGCTTTTGACCAGCAGCACCAGCGCAAGGCCGCCCAACAGCTTCAGCAGCTGCGCCCACCAGACCGCCTTTACGGAAAAGTGTACCCATTTTTCATCCACAAGGTACACCACCAGAATGCCGAAGATCGCGCCCATGAGCGTGTAGGCGTTTTGCAGGCCGTGGGTATAGTTGTATTCGTCCATCGCGGACGGGTCGAGCATAAACTGCGCAAACGCCCAGTACAGCACCGACATCCCCGCCATGACCAGCATCGTCGGCAAAGTATGTCTGCCTTCATTCAGAAAGCGCAGGAGGAAGATCAGGATCATGGCACTGAGGCTGCCGACCAGCACATCAGCCGGAGTGTGTACTCCGAGATACATCCTGGAAAGCGGGACGAGCACCGCAAGGATCGTAAAGCACCACCGAAGTGCCCTGTTCTTCCCCGTCAGTGCAAGGCCGCCGAATGTGCCGACGGCGCTCTGGCTGTGGCCGCTGGGGAAAGAATACCCCGTTGCCTCGGGAATGGCCTCGGGAACGGCCTCAAATGTGGGATCGAGCACCCAGGGGCGATCCACCCTGCAAAGCAGCTTCAGGAACTGGTTGAAGATCGTGCCGAAGAAGCCGACCCCCATCAGGTAATAGCCCCGATGCTTGTCCACGCACCAGAAAACGATCAGTGCAACGGCAAGAAACGCCGTTTTCTCGCCGAAATGGGTGATAAGGAGCATCAGCTGCGTGACAAACGGCACACGGATGCTTTCCAGAAAATACAAAACCTGCATATATGCCTCCCGATGATAAAAATGCGGCGGAGGAGCTCCGCCGCTTTACAGGTGATCCGACCGCCTGCGCCTTATCGGGCAGACGGCTTGTTCCGATCCGCAGCGATGATCCGTTTCATTGCCTCGATACCGACCCGGATCGCACCGGAGGTATCTTCGGTCATGGGCATGAACAGGCCGGCCTTTTCCCGTTCCTGATTCCACACGGCGTGGAAGCAGCTGCCGCAGCGCACGCCGAGCGCCGCCGCCACCACGAACAACGCGGCCGATTCCATTTCGCTGGCCTTTACGCCGAGGCGCTTCCAGCTTTCCCATTTTTGAAGAAGATCATAAGATACGGGGCTTTTTTCGGGACTGTGCTGCCCGTAGAAGGAGTCTTTGCACTGCACGACACCCACATGCGTTCGATAGCCCAGCGCCTCGCCCGCTTCTTTCAGCGCGGCGGTGATCTCGAAATCCGGCACAGAGGGGAACTCGATGGGGGCGTATTCCAGCGAAGTATGCTCAAATCGGATCGCGCCGTTGGCAACCACGACATCACCCGGCATCACATCCAGCGCGATACCGCCGCATGTCCCGATGCGAACGAACGTGTCCGCGCCGATGGCCGCCAGTTCCTCCATGGCGATGGATGCCGACGGGCCGCCGATGCCGGTGGAGCAGACGCTGACCTTCTCCCCGAGCAGGTAGCCGGTGTATATGTTGTATTCGCGGTTCATGCCGATGTGGACAGGGTCGTCGAAGTTGGAAGCGATGGACTCGCATCTTCCCGGGTCACCGGGCAGGAAAACATATCTGCCGACGTCACCCGGTTTACAATGAATATGATACTGGATCCCGATATCCTGCATACAAAAGCACCTCTTCTTTCAGTATATTCCAAATTATACCACAGCCGCGCGGGGTTTGCAAGAAATATATGTGCCAAGTCGGGGCGAATTTACACGGGTGTGCCCAGCTCGCGCAGCTTTTCGCGCAGGGAAAGCAGGTCGTCGAACGCCTCAGGGCGCCTGGTGGGGTCGCGCAGGAGCGCGGACGGATGATAAAACGCCGTCATCCAGACACCGTTGCGCTCTGTCCAGGTGCCGTGCTCACGCGTGATGGAGAAATCACGGCGGATGATGCGCTTGGCCGCGACACGCCCGAGGCACACGATCACACGCGGGCGAAGCAGCGCCGTCTGCGCGCGCAGGTAATCCATGCAGGCATCCTGCTCCGTTTCAAGCGGATCACGATTATGCGGCGGGCGACATTTGACGATATTCGCGATGTAGCAATGCGTGCGGTCCAGATCGATGATCGACAGCATATCATCCAGCAGCTTCCCCGCAGGGCCGACAAACGGCTCTGCGCGCAGATCCTCCTGCTCGCCCGGTGCTTCCCCGACGAACAGGAGCTTCGCATCGCGGCTGCCCGTGCCGAAGACCACATTTTTTCTGGTTTCGCACAGGCCGCAGCGTGTGCAGGTGCAGCACTGCCGCTGCAGCTGTTCCCAGGTTTGTATCATGCTCTGCTCCTCCTGCGGTTACGCTTTCTTCTGCGGTGGCGCTGTCGAATGCGCGCATTTTTCACCAAACGCATCGCAAGCAGCACGATCCCAACGACCCCCACCGTCACGCACACCGCAAGCACGATCCGCTGTATGACATGCGTGCCCGGCGTTTCCTGCACATCCGGGGTCAACGGCGCGGCGGCGGTGATCGTCGTATCCTTCGCCGCGACGGCGTACATGGCACACAGCCGACACTGCGCGATAACGATGTCCCGGTAGGTGATCCGAAGCGTGCCGAGCTGCGCCCCGCTTTGCAGCGGCGCAGTGAGCGCGGACGGGTCGATCTCGGTCGTAAATTGCAGCTCATCCGCCGACACATCCGGCGGGAGCACGGCATAGATGCTCTCCGACGGGCAGGCGATCACATCGTTCGCGCCGTTTGTCAGCGCATACTGCGCATACGCATGCGTCACATCCGAGAGCTGCCGCAGGACGTAATTCTCCTGTACGAAATCCAGCAGCTGCGCCGTTTCCGAGAAATTGCCGAAACTTTCGACGGACACGCCATCCTCCGACATGACGGAGTCCGCGCCCAGCACCACGCACAGATACCGCGCCGTGCCGATCTGCGCCAGGCAGATCAGGCTGCGATCCGTCTGTGTGGCGGCAGCCGTCTTGCCGCCGATGACTCTTTCGTCGTAGTAGCCGCGGACTTTGTCCTCGCACATCATGTGGTTGGTGGTGTAAACGGTGCGCTGTTCGGAGAGATTGGTGGCCGCAAGGACATACTTATCCGTGCAGAACATTTCCAGAAATTCTTCGTTTTGCAGCGCCGCCTCCGTGATGATCGCGAGATCGCGCGCCGTGGAATACTGAATATCGTCGTTCAGGCCGTTGACATTGCCGAACAGGGTATCCGTACAGCCGAGCTCCTGCGCCTTGCGGTTCATCATAGCAACGAAGTCCGCCTGCGTGCCCGCGATATGCTCGGCCATGACTGCGGTGGCATCGTTTGCGGATGCGATCACGCAGCAATACAGCAGATCGCGCAGCGTCAGCTCCTCCCCGCGTTGCAGCCCTGCCGAAACGATGCCGATCGGAAGCGAATCGAGCGTGCTGCGTCTGACCGTAACGATATCGTCCGGGTCACCGTTTTCCAGTGCGACCAGTGCGGCCATGATCTTGACAAGGGCGGAGGGATTAATGCGGTCGTCCGCACGATAGGAATAGACCATCGCATCGGCGTTCAGCTCGTACACGAGCACGCTGTCCGCCGTGGGGAGCAGCGCCTGCGTGCCCGCCATGGGGCGCTGCGCATCGAGCGTTTTGCAGCCAAGCTGTACGGCCGCATCGCTGCGGGTCAGCGCAGCAGCCGAAAGCGGCGCGGCAGCCAGCAAAAACGCCAGAAAAAGACAGGTCACAGAGATTTTTTTCATTTTTCTACCTCAATATTGCAACGTCGGACTTGTCCGAACGGAAAAAGTCGTGTATAATATAGACTGATTATATCAGTTTCCGATCCAACAGTCAACACGGGAGGGGGCTGCACGCCATGAAAAATCCGGGCATTTTCGCGATGCTTCTGCTGACGGCGCTTTTCGTCGGGCTGACCTGCGGATTTTTTGTGGGCAGAAACCTCAACCACAGTGACATCCAGCTCAGCTTCCCGACCGAAGCTTCCACCGCCGGGACCTCGGCCGCGACCGTCTCCGACCCCGGGACTGTGCCCGCCGCCTCCGCTCCCGACGCGACAGCGCCGTATATCTCCGGGAAGCTGAACATCAACACCGCCACGGCAGAGCAGCTGCAAACGCTGCCCGGGATCGGCGAACACATCGCGCAGAATATCATTGCATACCGAACCGAACACGGCCCGTTTCAATCCGTTTCGCAGCTGCTGAACGTGGAACTGATCGGAGAAAAACGGCTGGAAGCCATTCGGGATCTGATAACCGTTTAGGAGGATACCATGAGAAAAATACTTGTTGTGGACGACGAAGCGCTGCTGCTGAAGGGCATTCGCTTCAACCTGCAAAATGAAGGCTATGAGGTCCTCACCGCCACCAACGGCGAAGAGGCCGTAAAGCTGGCAAAAGAGGAAGCCGCCGACCTGATCGTGCTGGACGTGATGATGCCGGAGATGGACGGTCTGACCGCGTGCTCCCGAATTCGCGAATTTTCCAATGTCCCCATTATCCTGCTGACCGCCAAGACCGACGATATCGACAAGCTGATGGGCTTCGACCACGGCGCGGACGATTACCTGACAAAACCGTTCAACATTCTGGAGCTGAAAGCACGCATCCGCGCGCTGCTGCGGCGCACCTATCCCTCCGAACGCAATGCGCCCAATGTAATGACCGTCGGCCCGATCACGCTGGATCTGGATGCGCGCAATGCATTCGTCGGCGGGCGCGATGTGGAGCTGACCGCGAAGGAGTTCGACGTGATCGAGTTCCTCATGCGCAATCCCAACCGCGTGTATTCCCGCGAGACGCTGCTCGACACCATCTGGGCATACGAATACCGCAGCGAGATCCGCACCGTAGATGTTCACATTCGCCGTCTGCGCGAAAAACTGGAGGAAAATCCCGCGGAGCCGCAATATATTTTGACAAAGTGGGGCGTTGGCTATTACTTCCGCAAGCAGGACAACTGAATACCGCCGTTACGGCTCCATTCAGCTGCGTTACGCGATGACCTATGTGGTCATCACGTTTATCGTGCTGCTGTTTTTGAATGTTTACTGTGCCGAGACGAGCAAGCAGATCTTCTCCGGCAGTAAGCAGACCGCCATGCTGGAAAAGGCGGCACTGACCGCCAGTGAGATCGAAAGTCTGGAAATTCTGACGCGCGGCAATGTGGAGGTCGCGCTTGCGCGCATCGGCAATATCAATGCAGACCGTCTGATCGTTACGGATGCGGCATGTCGGATCGTATACGACTCGGCCGGGCAAGTCGGGAGCTACGCCCTGCTTCCACAGATCCTCAGCGCGCTGCGCGGAACGGACACCTTCACCTGGCATTATCACGACGGGCAGATCCGTGCCGAGGCCGCCATCCCAATCGACAGCTTCGACAGTATCTGCGGATGCGTATATATCGCCGAATACGACTTTGAGCAGGGCAGGCTGATCACTTCCCTGCAAAAAAACATCTTCATCATCACGCTGGTGCTGGAAGTGCTGGTCGTGGTCTTTTCCGTGATCTACGCGAAGAACTTCTCCGGAAGACTGCGCAGGCTCATGCGCTCCATGCATTTCATTCAGGACGGGGATTTCACCCAGCAGGTCGATCTCGGCGGTCACGATGAACTGACCTTCCTCGGGCAGGAATTCAACGATCTGTCCGCACGGCTGCAGGAGTCCGAAATGAAGCGCCATCGGTTCGTTTCCGATGCATCGCATGAGCTGAAAACGCCACTCGCCTCGATCAAGCTGCTCTCCGACTCCATTTTGCAGTACGATATGGACATGGATACGGTGCGCGAATTCGTCGCGGACATCGGCAACGAAGCGGAACGGCTGAACCGCATGACGCAGAAGCTGCTGACGTTGACCAAGGGCGAGCAGGCCGTCGAGTCGGAGGAAAAGGAGATCATTTATCTCGGCCCGACGATGGAGCGCGTGGTGCGTATGCTGTCGGGCATTGCGGAGTCTGCGCGCGTTCTTATCCATTTACAGATCCGACGGGATGTCTGCGTCCTCATTCAGGAGGACGACCTGTACCAGATCGTGTTCAATCTTGTGGAAAACGGGATCAAGTATAACGTTCCGGACGGGCATCTGTACCTGACTCTGTGTCGGGAAAACGACATGGCCGTACTGCGCATCCGCGATACGGGCGTCGGCATCCCGCAGGAAGCGCAGGCGCATATCTTTGAACGGTTTTACCGCGTAGACAAGGCGCGTTCGCGTCAGACGGGCGGCAGCGGTCTGGGTCTTTCCATCGTTTGGTCGATGGTGCAGCGCAACGGCGGCAACATCCGCCTGAAAAGCGAGCCCGGCGTGGGTACGGAATTCACGCTGGAATTCCCCGCGTTTGATGTGGAGGAGGCGGAGTCTTGAAAAAGCATATTGCACTGTTTCTGACGACATTGCTGCTGCTCGCACCGATGCTGGGCGGCTGTTCCGACGCGCAGAGCAGCTATCGTATGCCGCTGTCGTTTTATTATCCGTGCGAACGACTGGATTTTTCGCAGGGCGGCAGCTATATCGGCGCAGAAGTGCGGGAAGGCGACGAAACGGGCGGCGAGCTATCCGAGATCCTGGCGCTGTATCTGCTCGGCCCGCTCGATACCGAGCGCTTCTTCTCCCCGTTTCCCGCGCAGACGCGTTTGGAACACTATGTGCTGGAAGAGTCTGTGCTGGAGATCACCCTTTCTGCGGAATTTTCCGCCTGCACGGATTCGGATCTTACCGTGGCTTGCGCGTGCCTTGCGAAAACCTGCCTCTCTCTGACGCAGGCGCAGACCGTTCGCATCCGCTGCGAGGGTGCGCAGCTTGCAGACGCGGACTATGTGGAGCTGGACGAGCAGTCGATTTTGCTGGTGGACGATGTCGTCGCTTCGCGGGAAAACAGCTGATGCGATTTTTTGAAAAAAACAGTTGACAACCGCCGCAAAAGTCGCTATAATAAGCAGGCTTGCTAGTGTAGCACAGTCGGTAGTGCATCTCACTCGTAATGAGAAGGTCGCCTGTTCGAGTCAGGTCACTAGCTCCAAGAAAAACCGTTGCACCGCAACGGTTTTTTCATTTTCTCCAAAATCAAAAATTCCG
>CAZIGE010000071.1:0-9375 GCA_964538475.1 uncultured Oscillospiraceae bacterium
TAGCTGGAGCGGCGGGGGTCCTTGCCGATGACGACGCGCGGAGGCTCCGAGACGCCGTCGCGGCGCTTGCGCTCTCCGTAATACCAGCCGAGGAAACGGCCGACCCGGTAAGCGTGGTCAGCGGTCAGCTCTTTGTTGGCTTCGCCGCGGAAGCCGTCGGTTCCGAAATATCTGCCCATTGAAATTCTCCTTTTTACCGCACGGGTACGATCACGCCGTCGGTTTTCAGAATGCTGTTTTCGGGGATCACGCCGCGCACGCAGCTGAGCGGATATACCCGACTGCTGCGCCCGATGATCGTACCCGGGTTGAGAACGCTGTTGCAGCCGACTTCGACAAGATCCCCGAGCATGGCACCGACCTTTTTACGCCCGGTCGGGATGTCGGGCTGTGCGTGGATGACCACAGGCGTTTTGTCCGATTTGACATTGGAGGTGATCGATCCCGCGCCCATGTGCGCGCGGTAGCCGAGGATGCTGTCCCCGACGTAATTGTAGTGCGGCACCTGAACATTGTCGAACAGGATCACGTTTTTCAGTTCCACGGAGTTTCCGACGACGCAGTTTTCGCCGATCAGGGCACTGCCGCGGATGAATGCACCGTGGCGCACCTGCGTCCCCGGCCCGATGATACACGGCGCGCCGAGGTGAGCCGTCGGCGCGATCTCAGCGGTGCGATGCACCCAGACCTGCGACGAAATATGCAGGTAATCCGCGTCCAGTGTCTCGCCGAGCTGCACGATATAGTCCTTAAGAGTGCCCAGCGCCTCCCAGGGATAGGTGAATTGCGCCAGATACGATGCGGCCAGCGTATGCCGCAAATCAAAAAGCTGCGCGATGGTATACACAGTATCACGACCTTTCGTGAGGATTATAACATCGAACGGGGGCAAAATCAATCCCGATTTATCGGACTACGCCCAGTTCGGCCTCGACCTGCGCCTGCATATCGGAAAGATAGGCGTTGACCTCGTCCAGGCCGCTGCCGACGATGTCCATTGTACGGGTATAGGAAGCCTGTGCCTTTTTCAAGGTACTGTCCGAGAGGGAGAAGGCACTCTGCCAGTCCTCCAGCGTGTCATCCAGCGGGAGAATGGTGTAATAGCGGCGGTTGTTTTCCAGATGCAGCTCGACCCAGGTGGGGAGGATCTGTACCTGCTCCAGCAGCACCGTGCCGTCGGAGTAGCGGACGAAGCGGAGACTGAGCAGCAGGCCGTCCTCGGTGTGCCCGGTTTTCAGGTTCATGCGTTCGGCGCGCTGATTGGATACGGCGTTGCCCATGGAATACAGGCAGACGGTCGCATGTGCGGGATCGACTGCGGAGGTCAGCAGCTGCATCGGCTGCACGACATGCGGATGCCCGCCCACGATCACGTCCACGCCGAGATCGCACAGCTTTTGCGCGATGGCGGTCTGCTTTTTGTTCTGGCGGATGTTATACTCGTCGCCCCAGTGGATGAAGTAGATCACCTCGTCGACACCCTGCTCGCGCATCCGGGCAATGCTTTCGGCGACCTCCTCGTAGAACATATCCAGAAATTCGTAATCGAACGACTGGATCAGCGGCGCATCCTCCCGGGATATGCGGATGCCGTTGAGAGATTTGCCGTCCTGCGTTTGATCCGTTTCATAGGTATAGCAGGCCATGCCGACGCGGATCCCATTCAGATCGAACAGCAAATAGTTCGGATCCTGCGCCGTCTGTTTCGTGCCGAGCACCGAAAGCCCTGCTTCGCGGATGATCTCGGGCGTGCGGCGGAAGCCGACGCTGTTGGTGTCGTAGGAATGGTTGTTGGCGGTCAGCAGCGCGTCGAAGCCCGCGTCTTTCAGATCGGTAACGAGGCGGTCGGGGCAGTTGAAACGCGGATAGCCCGTGTATTTATAGCCGTTATCCAGCCCCGCGAGTGTCGTTTCCAGATTGCAGATGGAAAGATCGGCTGCGCTGACGTAGGATGCGAAATAACGGAAAATGTAGGAAAAATCATACCCGTCGTCGGTTTTTCCGCTGTTGATGACAGTCTCGTGCATCAGCATATCGCCGGTCACGCTGATCGTAACGGTATCCTCAGCGATGATGGGCGGTTCGGTAGGGGGTTCAGTCGGCGGTACGGTCGGCGGTTCGGTGGGCGGCTCGGTCGGCGCAGCGGTCGGTGCGGGCGTAGGCTGCGTCGGCGGCTCGGTCGGCGCGGGGAGCAGCGCCTGCGGGATCAGCCAGATCAGGCATCCCAGCAGCAGCGCCAGAAGGATCAGCGAAAGCGCAAGCAGAATACGTTTCTTTTTCATAAGGCAAGCTCCGTGAGATAACATCGGGTGTGGGGATCGGTATGACAATAGTAGCACCATACGCCCCGTTTGTCAAAACAAAAAAGGCGCTTTTCCATCGGGAAAAGGCGCCTTTGGCGGGAAAACGATGCAGTTATTCGAGAAAGCGGGTCTTGCAGGCCACCAGCACGGCAACGGCGATCGCGCTGATGAGCAACAGCGCGATGATGATCGCGAAAAAGTCCCCCGTGTCGGCGTTTTCCGATGCGGGCGCAGCTTCGCCGCCGACTGCGGCAGCGCCGACGGACATGATCGACATGAGCAGAACAAGTACCAGAGCCAGGGACAGAATTTTTTTCACACGCGCCACCCCAAATCATCGGATATAAGAATTATAGCATTCCGCGCGAAACCTGTCAAGAACGGAACTTTTGCATTTTTTCCGTTGACATCAAAAGGGTCATGCTTTATGATAACAGCAGAATAAAAGGGGCGATGTGACCCGGAAAGAGATATGACTATGAATGAATTGCAGCAGGAAATCAGTCGGATCGGCTGTGTGCCGGTCATCAAGCTGACCGATCCGCATAACGATGCCGCACCGCTGTCCGATGCACTGTGCGCGGGCGGTGTGCCGGTCGCGGAGATCACCTTCCGTGCGGAAGGCGCGGCGCAGGCGATGCGCATTATGGCGCGCCGCCACCCGGAAATGCTTATCGGCGCGGGCACGGTGCTGACGACGCAGCAGGTGGATCAGACGATCGAAGCGGGCGGAAAATTTGTCGTCACGCCGGGGCTGGATGTGGAGCTGGTGCGCTACTGCATGGAAAAGGGGATCACATGCTTCCCCGGCTGCACCACGGCGACGGACTACCACGCGGCATTTAAGCTCGGCCTGGAAGTGCTGAAGTTTTTCCCCGCCGAGCAAAGCGGCGGCCTTGCCGCGATCCGTGCGCTGGCCGCGCCGTTTCCGATGTTCCGCGTGATGCCGACGGGCGGTGTGAATTTGCATAATCTGGGACAATACGCAGCCTGCCCCGTCATTGCCGCCTGCGGCGGCAGTTACATGTGCCCCGAGTCGCTGATACGCGCAGGCGCATGGGACGAGATCACCGAGCTGTGCCGAAAGTCCGTCGCGATCGTAAAGGAGGCAAGAGCATGACGAAAAAAGTCGTTACCTTCGGAGAACTGATGCTGCGTTTGCAGCCGTACAACTATGAGCGCTTCGTCCAGTGTGACCATGTGGCCTTCACTTTCGGCGGAGGAGAGGCCAATGTTGCCGTTTCGCTGGCAAATTACGGGCTGCATTCGTGTTATGTGACCAAACTGCCCGCACATTCCATCGGGCAGGCGGCGGTCAACTCGCTGCGCCGCTACGGCGTGGATACCCAATATGTGCTCCGCGGCGGGGATCGCATCGGGATCTATTTTAACGAAAAAGGCGCGTCTCAACGCGGAAGCGTGTGCATCTATGACCGCGCGAATTCCGCCATCGCAACGGCTGCACCGCACGAATTTGACTGGAATACCGTTTTTGAGGATACGTCGTGGTTCCACTTTACCGGGATCACCCCCGCGCTGGGAGAGAATGTTGCCCGGATGTGTCTGGATGCATGTCGGGAAGCAAAGCGGCGGGGCATCCCGATCTCCTGCGACCTGAATTACCGCGCGAAGCTCTGGACGCGCGAGCAGGCGCGCGAGACGATGCGCGAGCTGTGCCGCTACGTGGATGTGTGCATTGCCAATGAAGAGGATGCACGCGACGTTTTCGGCATTGAGGCACCCAATACCGACATCCACGGCGGAAAGCTCGACCGCGACGGCTATCGCAGTGTTGCGCGGCAGCTGGCGGAACAGTTCGGCTTCCGTTATGTTGCCATCACGCTGCGCGAGAGCTACTCGGCTTCCGAGAACGGCTGGAGCGCCATGCTGTACCGTGCGGCCGACGATCGGGCATTTTTCTCGCGGAGCTACGCGCTGCATATCGTCGACCGCGTCGGCGGCGGCGACAGCTTCGGCGGTGGGCTGATCTATGCGCTTCTGGCCGAAAAGGACGAACAGACTGCGATCGAATTTGCAGCGGCTGCGTCCGCGCTGAAGCATGCCGTCGAGGGAGACTATAACATGGTCACGCTTGCCGAGGTGGAAAAGCTGGCGGGCGGAGACGGCTCCGGCCGCATCCAGCGCTGAGGCGAAAGGGGTATTTTATGAAGTCCATCCGCGATATTTACAAGATCGGCAAGGGACCGTCCTCGTCGCATACCATGGGGCCGGAGCGTGCCGCGCGGCTGTTCCGCGCACGCTATCCGCAGGCCGACGCGTTTCGGGTGATCCTGTACGGCTCACTGAGCAAAACGGGTGTCGGGCACGGCACGGATCGCGTGCTGCGCGAGGTGCTGGCACCACTTCCGACCGAGATCGTTTTTTCGGACGAGGAGCTTGTCGGTATGCACCCGAACACACTGGATCTTCTGGCACTGCGCGACGGGAAAACGGTCGGCTCGCTGCGCGTCGAATCGATCGGCGGCGGCGACATCCGCTACGCGGGGCAGTCACGCGATGTCGGCGACGAGATCTATGTGGAGCATTCCTTTGCCGAGATCAAGGATTTCTGCAAATGGCGTTATATCCGAAAGCTGTCGGACTATGTGGAGCTGAACGAGGGCGCGGAGATCTGGGATTTCCTGATGAACGTCTGGGAAACGATGAAGCAATCCATCGCCGATGGCCTTGCAGCCGAGGGCGTTCTGCCCGGCGGGCTGAATGTCAGGCGTAAGGCAAAGGAATTGTACGAAACGAAGCTGGCCATCCGGGAGCCCGCACTGGTGGAGTTCCAGCAGCTGGCAGCTTATGCCTATGCCGTGGCGGAGCAGAACGCTGCCAACGGCACGATCGTTACGGCACCCACCTGCGGCGCGTGCGGGGTGCTTCCCGCAGTGCTGAAATATGCGCAGGATACGAAGGGCTATACCGATGCGGAGATCTGCCGCGGCCTTGCGGCGGCGGGGATCATCGGCAATCTGACGAAAACGAATGCCTCCATCTCCGGCGCGGAATGCGGTTGCCAGGCCGAGATCGGCACAGCCTGCTCCATGGCAGCTGCGGCGCTGGCCGAACTGTATAAGCAGGAGCTGGAACAGGTGGAGTATGCCGCGGAGGTTGCGATGGAGCATCACCTCGGGCTGACGTGTGACCCGATCTGCGGTCTGGTGCAGATCCCCTGTATCGAGCGCAATGCCGTGGCGGCGCTGCGTGCGATGAACGCGTGCAATATGAGCTATTTTCTGACCGGCTCGCGCAACATCAGCTACGATATGGTGTGCCGCGCGATGAAGGAGACGGGCATTCACCTTGATCACCGCTTCCGTGAGACGAGTCAGGGCGGCCTGGCCAAGCTCTATAACCGAAAAAAAGCGTAATAAGAGGAGCATCGGCATGAACATTCTGGTAAGCGGGCTGCTCAATACGGAGACGACCGTGCCCGTGCGGGGGTTTCCCGTTTCTTACTATCCGATCGATTATCCGTTTTTCGGCGTGCGGACCGCGCCGTCCGGAGTCGCGTTCAATATCGCCGCGGCGCTTACCGCGCTGGGGGATCCCGTGCGCCTGACGGCCATGGTCGGACGCGATTTTGCGGCTTCCTATGTCCGTGCGGCGCTGGCAGAACGCGGGATCGACACGACGTATGTCAAAGCTTCCCTGCATCAGACACCCGCTTCCGCGGTGCTGGTCGATCCCGAGGGAAGACGACAGATCTACTGCGATCTGAAGGACATTCAGGAAACGGCGTATGACTTCGACGAAACGCTGCTTGACGGCGTAGAGCTGGTCGCAGCCTGCAATATCAATTTCAACCGCCCGCTGCTGCATATGGCGAAAAGGGCGGGCAAGCTCGTCGCGACGGATGTGCATGTTCTGTCGAATGTTGCCGACGAGTTCAACTGCGAATTTATGCAGGAGGCCGACATCCTGTTCCTCAGCGACGAAGGCGTCGGCGACGGATATCGGGACTTTATCGCCGCACTGGCCGCCGCGTATCCGTTCCACCTGCTCGTGATGGGGCGCGGGAGCAAGGGCGCGAGCCTTTACCGACGCGAAAGCGGCGATATTCTCGACCTTCCCGCCGCGCACGCGGGGACGGTCGTCAATACCGTCGGTGCGGGCGATGCGCTGTTCAGCGCGTTCCTGCATTTTTACGCGAAGGGCTTTGCGGCGCTCGACGCGCTGCGCGCCGCGCAGATCTTCGCCGCGCATAAGATCACAGTCAGCGGCGCATCCGAGGGCTTCGTGTGCGAGGCACAGGTGCTGCGCGGGATGTGAATGCCGATATACGGGGCAAAATTTCGGATTTTCCCCTTGTATTTTACCCGAACAGGGGTTATAATGTCAAAAGAAACAAAAGGAGGGCTTTTTTCATGCCTGTTAAGATCGAAAAAACTACCATTATCGGGGATATTCTGGACATTGCGCCGCATGCTGCGCCGCTGTTCTTCGCCATTGGTATGCACTGCCTTGGCTGCCCGTCCTCGCGCGGCGAGACGGTGGAGGAAGCATGCATGGTGCACGGCATCGATTGCGACAGCTTCCTGGCGCAGCTGAACCACTTCCTGGAGGCTTACGCGCAGAGCGAGGCCGAAAAGCAGTAAAACACCGGCTATGCCATCCCGTTCGCCGGGATGGCATTCCTTTTGGAGGTCACTTATGAAGATCCCTGTTTCTACCCGACTTCTGGCCTGTGCGGGGTTCGTTCCCGCAGGAGCCCGTGTTGCGGATGTCGGCTGCGATCACGGGTATCTCGGCATTTATCTGCTGACGCGTACATCTGCGGCAGCTTCTGTCCTTGCCGCGGACATTCGGGAAGGGCCGCTGTCCTGCGCCGTGCGGAATGCGGAAAAATACGGCGTTTCGGACAGGATGTCCTTTTACCTGTCCGACGGTGCGCAGTCGATCCCGCGGGATTTTGACGCGCTGGTCTGCGCGGGAATGGGCGCGGACACCATATGCGCCATCCTCGGTGCTGCGCCCTGGCTGAAAAATGCGCAATATCGGCTGATCCTGCAATGCCAGAGCAAAACGCCTGTACTGCGCCGGTATCTCTCCGAAAACGGCTGGAAGATCGAGGAAGAATCCGTGCTCCGCGACGGGCGTTTCCTTTACACCGTTATGGATGTAGGCTACAGCCCCGATGCGCCGCTGCTCACCCCAGGGCAGTGGTACTTTCCTGCGGCCATGCTGGATAACCCCGGCGTCGAGACCGCTGAATACTACCGCCGCCAACTGCACAGTCTGCGCACGGCCGTTTCCGTACGGGGCGAAAGAGCGGAGCCGACCGTCTGCGCCGCGCTGGCGGAGCTGGAACGATTGCCCCAATGCCCCGCACTGTCATTTTTGAAGGAGGAAGATGCATGACTACTGTTGCGGATATTCTCGCGTTTACGGAAACGCTCGCGCCCCCCACGTTGAAAATGGAATGGGACAATGTAGGTTTGCTCTGCGGCGACCGCAACGCCCCCGTTACGCGCGTGCTGACGGCTCTTGACCCGTTCGAGCATGTTTGCCGCGAAGCGGTGCAGCGCGGCGCACAGCTGCTGGTGACGCATCACCCGCTGATCTTCCGCCCGATGAAGTGCGTGACGGCGGATACCGCCGTCGGGCGCAGCATCGCGCTGCTTTGCCGAAACGGCATTTCCGCGGTGAATGCGCACACCAATCTGGATATCGCCTGCGGCGGCGTGAACGACGCGCTGGCGGCAGCGCTGGGACTTTCCGAAGTGCATCCCATCGGCGGGGAGGATCTGCTGCGCGCGGGCGTATGCGCGCCGCAGCCGCTTTGCGATTTCCTCGGGCGGGTGAAAGCGTCGCTCGGATGTGACGGCCTGCGCTATGTGGATGGGGGAAAGCAGGTGCACCGCGTCGCGGTCGGCGGCGGGAGCTGTGCCGACGAAATGCCCGACGCGCTTGCGGCGGGATGCGACACATTCGTGACGGCCGACGTGAAATACAATCAGTTCTGGGATGCGCACGACCTCGGCCTGAACCTGATCGACGCGGGACATTTTGCGACGGAAAATCCCGTTGTGGCGGTGCTGGCGGCAAAAATTGCCGCGCAGTTCCCGGATATTTGCGTGATGATCTCGGAAAAACACCGCGACTGCATGAAATTCTATTGATTTTTTCGGCAGTCAATGCTAGAATAAAGCGGAACTTTTGAATAAACTCGAATAGGAGAGAGAATATATGTCAGGACATTCCAAGTGGCATAATATCCAGAAAACCAAGGGCGCGCAGGACGCGAAGCGCGCGGCGGCCTTCACGAAGATCGCCAAAGAGCTGATCGTTGCGGTGAAAGAGGGCGGCGGCATTGCCGACCCCGCCAACAATTCCCGCCTTGCGACCGTCATCACCAAGGCCAAGGCCGCCAATATGCCTAATGATAACATCAAGCGTTGCCTGGAAAAGGCTTCCGGCGCGGGCAGCGGCGACAGCTACGAAACGATCACTTACGAGGGCTACGGCCCCGGCGGCGTTGCCGTGATCGTGGAGACGATGACAGACAACCGTAACCGCACCGCAGGCTCCATGCGCCACCATTTCGATAAATTCGGCGGAAATCTGGGCGCTTCCGGGTGCGTGAGCTGGTCATTCGACAAAAAGGGCGTGCTGGTCATCGACAATGAGGACGGCGACTATGACGAGGATGAGGTCATGATGGACGCGATGGACGCAGGCGCGGACGATTTCGAGGCCGAGGAAGACTGCTTCACCGTCTACACCGCGCCCGACGATTTCAACGCAGTGGCCGACGCGCTGGCCGCCAAAAACTACACGTTTGCCTCCGCACAGATCGAAATGGTCCCGCAGAACTATCAGAAGCTGGAAAGCGAAGAACATATCAAGCTGATGGAAAAGCTGATCGACATCATGGAAGAGGACGACGACGTCCAGAACGTCTGGCACAACTGGGAAGAGTAAGCGCAAACGGACGGATTTGACAATTGAGAAGATCGCCACGGGGGTTCCGTGGCGGTCTTTTTGCATTGGCGTGCAGCCATTACACGGGGGGCTTTGGGGCGCGGTTTTTACACAGGCGGGGGGCGTGGACTGCGGGGGCGGG
>CAZIGE010000072.1:0-9331 GCA_964538475.1 uncultured Oscillospiraceae bacterium
CGACACGCGGATTTTCAGTCCGCTGCTCTACCTACTGAGCTACAGAGGCATATTGTGGAGAGCGCAAGCTCTCCACAAACGCGTTATGGCGACCCCGAACGGACTCGAACCGTCGACCTCCAGCGTGACAGGCTGGCGTGCTAACCGACTGCACCACAGGGCCAGATATGGTGGGAACAACAGGGCTCGAACCTGTGACCCCATGCTTGTAAGGCATGTGCTCTCCCAGCTGAGCTATGCTCCCCTCTCGTCGCTGCGCTTCATATCTCAGCGACGTGACTTATTATACACAGAACGGCCCGTTTTGTCAAGCATTTTTTTTGCGTTTTTTCAAGCAATTTCCGCAGTGGTGATTTATGCGTTTTTCCGCGGATTTTCTCGGAAAATCAAATATTTTCCAGCAATTCGCGGATATCCTCCGGCGTGAAACGGTAAACCGTGTCGCAGAACTGGCACTCGACGGGGAAATCCGTTTCCTCGCGTGCGATCTGCTCCAGCTCGGCTCTGCCCAGACTGATCAATGCCGCCGTGACGCGCTCGCGCGAGCAGTAACATCTGTATGTCACGGGCGTCGTTTCCAGAAACACAACGCCGAGACTTCCGCAGACCTGCCCGAGCACGTCCTCCGGCGTCATGCCCGCTTCCAGCATGGCTGTGACCGCGCCCGCGTCGCGAATGCCGCGTTCGAGCGTATCGATGACCTCCTCGGGCGCGCCGGGCAGCAGCTGGACGATATAGCCCCCCGCGACCTTCACGCTCCTGTCGCGATCGACCAGCACGCCGAGCCCGCAGGCCGTCGGCGTTTGCTCCGACTGTGCGAAATAGGCGGTCACGTCATCCGCGATCTCCCCGGATACCAGCTCCACAGAGCCGATGTACGGCTCCTTCATTTGCAGGTCGCGGATCACCGTCAGCGTGCCGTTCGTGCCGACGGTTGCGCCGACATCCAACTTGCCGGGGTACTTTTCCACCAGTGGGACGCGCGGCTCCGTCACCGTCCCGCGCACGTTCCCCATCGGATCCGATACGCAGGTGATCGTTCCGATCGCGCCGCCGCCGCGAATTTGCAGCGTCATCGAGCCGTTCGGTGTCTTTTGCATATTGCCCATCATCGAGGCTGCCGTCAGCGCACGCCCGAGCGCGGCCGTTGCATTCGGCGTCGTTGCGTGGATCTGCGCCGCGCGGCGCACGATCTGCGTGGAGCGGATCGCCGCTGCCTTGACGAAGCCGTCCATACTCATTCCGCGAACCAGATAATCGTTCATATTGTCCTCCATGCGCCCGCAGGCGGCTTTTTTATTGCTTCTGAATGTGCAGCAGAAATGTTTTGATCTCAAACGGTGTGAAATGCACTGCCTTCGGGTCGATGATGTGACCGTCTTCTTCGAGCATATCGGTTTCCTCCACGCAGCGTATTCCGTCCCGAACACGGAATGTGCAGTCCGTTTGCCTGCCCATCGCCTCATACGCGCGCACCAGCAGCGCGTCGGGACATGTATCGGCGGGCTTGATCGTCTCCACCACGATGTTTTTCGCGTTCGGCAGGAAGATCGGCCCGATATCGTCCGCTCTGTTCATCACAGGCATGGGGTCGTTCAGCTGCGCAGCATACGCGAGCACATCGCTTTCCGCGAACGCCCCGTCAAACGGGTAAAAGGCGTACTGCATCTCCTGCACGCCACGATCGGCATCGGGATCGGGCATCATCGGCGCACGCAGCAGCGTCAGGCGGATCTCCTGCCCCGTAACGTTCACGCCGTACTTTCCCGTATTGAGTACCGCAGCGCCCACTGCACCGTCGCTGAGCACCGTGTAGCGATGGTTGCAGACCTCGTAACGATCTTTATCCGTCCGGTAAGAGCGGTGTACCGGTCTGCCCAGCCAGCCGAACTGGATCTCGTGCACCGCTTCTTTCGTATAGGCATTGACGGGGAATGCCACCTTCAGCAGCTTATGCTTTTCCTGCCAGTCGATTTGCATCGAAAACAGCAGCATGGGCAGATCCGCCGTCAGGCGGATGCTCTGTCGCACCTGTGACATATGCAGTTTCCCGGATATCTCCAGCTCGACCTCGCCCGGGCGGCGGTGCAGCACGGCAGTCGTGTTTTCCCATGTCTGCACGGGAAGCTGCTCGTACATGCTCCCCAGCTCCCATGCATCATAGCAGGTGTTCACATCCTTGAACAGCAGCAGGCGGTTCCCCGTGCCGCTGAGGTACTGTGTGTGCGTATCGGGGCGCGTCACGCCGAGCAGCTCGCCGCGGTCGTTGATCCGACAGACCAGATAACGGTTTCGCAGCTCGTAACAGCCTTCCTCCGGCAGGTAGGTCGCCTGCACCGTGTCCGCAAAAGCAGGCACCGCATCGGGATCGATCCGCGCGCTGCTTTGCGCGGGGATCGTAACGCCGCGATAGACGCGTGCACAGCTGAGCGTATTGAATACATAGTGCGCGCTTCCCGCCGCAGGCTGCCCGAGGAGGCTGTCCATCATGGCGTGACAGCCGTCAAGAACTTCCCGCAGCTGCTTTTCCGCCGTTTCCCGAACGCGGCGAATGGACACGCCGGTCACGATATCGTGGAACTGGTTGAACAGCAGCATTTTCCACAGACGATCCAGTTCTTCTTTCCAGTTCGGCGGCATTTCGCAGCCAGAAAGCAGCTGTCTGGACAGGAAAAACTCCGTCTGTCGCAATGCCGTTTCCGCGCTGCGAAGCAGCAGTTTCGTCTTCGCCTGTGCAGTCAGCGTGCCGCGATGCCAGGCAAGGTACAATTCCCCGCGGAATGTATTTTCCACCTCGGTCAGCCGACGGAAATACTGCATGGGGCTTTCCATGCGGCAGCGGGGTGCGCCCTCCAGATCGGCGCAGCGGTTCGCCATCTCCACCATTTCCCGTGTCGGCCCGCCGCCGCCGTCACCATAGCCGAACGGATACATCATGCCGTCGATATTCTCCTGCTGGACGCGATCCTCTTCCCAGCGCGTCAGCAGATCGCCGGGGTGAAAGACGGCATTGTTTTTCTTAAAAGTATGCGCCAGCACCCTGCTGCCGTCCAGCCCTTCCCAGTAGAAGGTATTATACGGGAACGGCTGCGCCTCGGGATCCTGACGGATCAGTTTTTGCGTAGCGAAATGATCCACGCGGCATTTTTTCAGGATCTGCGGGAGCGCCGCGGAAAAGCCGAAGGTGTCAGGCATCCACGCCATGCGGCTGTCTACGCCGAGTTCCTCCCGAAACCAGCGCTTTCCGCGCACGATCTGGCGGATCAGGCTTTCCCCCGAGGGGATGTTGATATCGCTCTCGATCCAGATCGCGCCCTCCGGGTAAAATGCGCCCTCGGCGACCTTCTCGCGCACGCGCCGATACACCTGCGGGTACAGCTCTTTCAGATATTCCAAAATCGGCGGCTCACACAGCAGAAAGCGGTAATTCGGATACTCCTCCATCAGCGCCAGCTGATTGCAGTAGGTGCGCGCCGTTTTGCGCATCGTCTCCTCGATCGGCCACAGCCAGGCCATATCCAGATGCGACTGCCCGAAAACGGTGAATTCCGGCATGGTACTTCCGTTTTTGCAGGTCAGCAGCGGCTTCAGGAGTTCCCCCGCCTCCACCACGCTTGCCGTCATGGCGGGTTCCGGCAGCTCAAAGTCCGCAATGAGGGTGAATTTTTTCAACCCTTCCAGAATTTTCATGGCGCGAAGGCTTTTTCCCGGAAGCCGCTGCACCAGCTGATACAGCGTCAGATAATCCATCGCGACCTGAAACAGCGCTTCGTTCCACACGCCGTAAAAAGAATCGCCGACCGTGACCTGCTGCGCGGGCGGCTCCGGCACGGGGTTTTCTCCGTAAGCGACGGGGCCTGCGCCCTCGTTTCGCACGCCATGCCCCGCATAGCATTCGGCATAAATGTCGAACACTGTCCCCGCGACCGCGCTGCGCGTCAAGGTAATGTAGCTGTGCTTTCGATCGATCGAGCCGACCTCGGTTCCGTTGACCCAAACCAGCATTTCGGGCGCGGTTTTCAGCGTAAAGACGAGCCGCTCCCCCTGAACGGACGCGGGAACGAGGATCTTCGTATGCACCCAGGCATATTCCCATTTTTTCCCCCAGCGCGTCCCGACAGGCAGCGGCGCGAAGCGTTCCCGCGTCGCGCGTGCAAACGGCAGCTGCTCCATCGTGGTAAAATACTCCACGGCCAGCGGCGCGACGGCGCGGACATAATGCTTTTCAAACTGTTCCGACCAGATGCGAAGTCTGTCACTCCATTGTCTGCCCAATTCCATCCGCAAGTCCTCCGTTTTTTATTTTTTGAAAAATGCCTGTTGCGAACACGCGACGACCGTACTATAATACTATAAAGGTGTCGGCTCGGTCTGTCAAGAAAAACTCTTGCGGCATCGGCCGCCGCCAAACTATGCGCAAAGAAAAAGGAGTTTCCCATGCATCCACTATTCACTGTTTTCATCTGCTTTCTGGCCGGTGCAGGCGCGGGGATCGGGACCGGTTTTGCCGGGATGAGCGCCGCAGCCGTGATCGGCCCCATGCTCACGACTTTTCTGGACATTCCCGCCTACGAGGCCGTGGGGATCGGCCTGATCAGCGATGTGCTGGCCAGCGCCGTCAGCGCCTACACCTATAAAAAGGGCGGCAATCTGGATGTGAAGAACAGCCTGCCCATGCTGGTCAGCGTGCTGCTGTTCACGGTCGTCGGCAGTCTGGTCGCCGAGCTGCTTCCCGAGCAGACGATGAGCGGCACGATGCAGGTCGCGCTCATCATAATCGGCCTGCGCTTTCTGCTGAAGCCCGTCACGACCACGAAAGAGCAGATGGCATCCGTCGCGCCCCGCGTCAAATTCCTGCGCGGCGTGCTCGGTGGCGTTATGATCGGCTTTATCTGCGGCTTTGTCGGCGCGGGCGGCGGCATGATGATGCTGTTCGTGCTGACCTCCCTGCTGGGCTACGAAATGCACATGGCCGTCGGCACGAGCGTGTTCGTTATGACCTTTACGGCGCTGACCGGCGGGATCAGCCATTTTGTGATCGGCGGCATGCCGAACCTTCTGACCATGGTACTGTGCGTTGTTTTCACCTTCCTGTGGGCGCGCATCGCCGCGGTGATCGCGAACAAAGCCTCCGCCAAAACGCTCAATCGCGTGGTCGGCGCGGTCATGATCGCCACCGGGCTTGTGATCCTGGTCGTCAATTATCTGCTCTGAGTTCCGATACCGAACCGTTCATAAAGCGGCAAACAGCTCCCCGACCGTGCGGCCGGGGAGCTGTATCATATCAAAGTCGGGCTTTCCAATACATGTTGGACGCGCAGCCGTTACACAGATGGAGCCGGTGCCGCGGTAGGCGGAGCCGTCGGGCTGCGGCTGCGGGGAAGCGACGTCGGGGGTCGGGCGTTCCGACTCGTCGTATTCGTTGAAGTCCATAGATGTTCCTCCCGTTTATGATCAGCGTTTCTGCTGCTATCACAAGGCACAAATGTTGCCAAAATGTGTACGCCGAAGCGGGGGTATCAAATTATAGAAAACAGCATTCCTCCGAATTGCTCCGAAGGAATGCTGCTTTCTTAACAAATGATCACAAATCGAAACCGATAACTTTCGTAAATGCGGTCAGCAGGATATTATCAGGTGAGAAAAACCCGGAAAGATTTGCCATGATCTCGGTTATATTTACAGCGCCCTCAATGAGCGTTTTCCCGATTTCCCGATCTGCAAGGACGATGTCCGATTTGCCTTTTTGCGAGAAAAACTTTTTCAGCTCGGCTCGGACTTCCTTCTGCGTCGAATCGGGTTCCAGGGCAAGGATCAGGTCGACATAATATTCAGCGCGCAGCTGCATGACCTTGCTGTTAAGCTGCTTTTCGATGTATGCACCGGTGCTTTCGATGTAATCCTGAATTTCCATATACAAAATGGGATCGGGGATATTTAATGTGATACGCCGGGTCACTTTGTCATAGCGCGCATTTTCGGTAAGCTTGGCGAGATCCTTTTTCCAGTCGTATTCGATCGGCTGCGTTAATTGTGCCCGTACTTTCAGATTTCTGACCCGCTGCTGGGTAATACCCAGCTCTTTGCCGATCCTGTAGTCAGAGTATTTTACGTAATCGATCGTTCCGTCGTCACATCTGCTGCACTGCCGCAGTTTCGCGATATAAAACTGAAACATCATCAGTTCAAATTCGCTTTTGGACAATTGGCCGAAGTTGTGATCGTAAAAATGTGCCGCGATCTCATCAAATTGCGCGACTTTTTCGTCCGGCGTAAATTCTATATTGGTCATATAAACATCTCCGTTCTTTTGTGTTATTTTATATAATCCCCATCTGTACAGTGTACGGTGTCGGAGAGGTAGGAGGACTTGCCGAAGTTCCACCGATAACCCTTGCGGATAGCCTTCCACTGTTCACGCGTGCCGTTGAAATAAATATCCGTCAGACCGATGCAACCGGAGAACGCATAACCGCCGATCTCCGTCACGCTGTCCGGGATGGTGATGCTCGTCAGGCCGGTGCAACCGGCGAACGCAGAATTGCCGATGTTCGTCACGCTGTTGCCGATGGTGATGCTCGTCAGGCCGGTGCAACCGTAGAACGCAGAATTGCCGATGTTCGTCACGCTGTCCGGGATGGTGATGCTCGTCAGGCCGGTGCAATTGGAGAACGCAGACCAGCCGATGCTCGTCACGCTGTCCGGGATGGTAACGCTCGTCAGGCCGCTGCAACCGGAGAACGCAGAATTGCCGATGTTCGTCACGCTGTTGCCGATGGTGATGCTCGTCAGGCCGGTGCAACCTTTGAACGCAGAATCGCCGATGTTCGTCACGCTGTTGCCGATGGTGACGCTCGTCAGGCCACAAACGCGGAATGCACCCGAGCCAATGCTTATTACGCTGTCCGGTATGGTGATGCTTGTCAGGCCACAAGCGCAGAATGCATCCGAGCCAATGCTTATTACGCTGTCCGGTATCGTGATGCTCGTTAGGCGGTTGCAGTTTTGGAACGCCCCCATGGCGATGTATGTCACGCTGTTTGGGATGGTGATGCTCGTTAGGTTGTAGCAGTTCGAGAACACATACACGTCAATGGTCTTTACACCGTTGCCGATGGTGACGCTCGTCAGGCTGCTGCAACCGGAGAACGCAAAACTGCCGATGCTTGTCACGCTGTCCGGGATGGTGATGCTCGTCAGACTTTTGCATCCGAGGAATGCATCCTTGCCGATGCTCGTGACGCTGTCCGGGATGGTGACGCTCGTCAGGCGTCCGCAATCGGAGAACGCAAACTTGCCGATGCTCGTCACGCTGTCCGGGATGTATACAGTCTTCAGGCTCTTACAGTCCTTGAATGCCCTCTCTTCAATACCCGTCACCGGAAGGCCTTTGTAGCTATCCGGGATCATCACATCGGTATCCTTGCAGCTTCCGATGCCGGCGACCGCGTAGGCTGTTTGGGAACTGTTTAATTTATAGGCCAATCCCACACTTGCTTCTTTTATGCCGCAGCGGGTGCAGGCACCGTTGCTGTACGCGTGTTCAAGCGCCGCGACCGTTTCCTGCTTGACAATAACAGCGTTACAGACGGAACAGTGTTTGCCCTCTGTCAGGCCGGTCTGCGTGCAGGTGGCGGCAACGGCTTTATCGACCACTTCCGTGTGGCCTTTGGCCGCGACTTCGCGGGTCTCGGTGTGATTGCAGGTCTTGCAGGCGCGCTGCTCACTGCCTTTTTCGGTGCAGGTCGCTGCCTTAACGGTCTTCCACTCGCCGAAGCTGTGTTCCTTGACCGCGACCGTTTCCTGCTTCACCAGCACAGCGTTACAGACGGAGCAGTGCTTGCCCTCGGTCAGGCCGGTTTGCGTGCAGGTGGCCGCGACGGCCTTGTCGACCACTTCCGTGTGGCCTTTTGCCGCGACTTCGCGGGTCTCTGTGTGGTTGCAGGTCTTGCAGGTGCGTTGCTCGCTGCCCTTTTCGGTGCAGGTCGCCGCTTTGACGGTCTTCCAGTCGCCGAAGCTGTGCTCCGCAACTGCTACAGTCTGCTGCTTCACCAGCACAGTGTTACAAACGGAGCAGTGCTTGCCTTCGGTCAGACCGGTCTGCGTGCAGGTGGCCGCGACGGCTTTATCGACCACTTCCGTGTGGCCTTTTGCTGCGACTTCGCGGGTTTCCGTGTGCTTGCAGGTCTTGCAGGCGCGCTGCTCGCTGCCTTTTTCGGTGCAGGTCGCTGCCTTAACGGTCTTCCACTCGCCGAAGCTGTGTTCCTTGACCGCGACCGTTTCCTGCTTCACCAGCACAGCGTTACAGACGGAGCAGTGCTTGCCCTCGGTCAGGCCGGTTTGCGTGCAGGTGGCCGCGACGGCCTTGTCGACCACTTCCGTGTGGCCGGTAGCGGGGATCTCTTCCGTTTCGGTCTTACCGCAGGAACAGGTGCGCTGCTTTTGTCCCTTTTCGGTGCAGGTGGCGGCTTTTTTGGTTTCCCAGCTGCCGTAGCTGTGGGTATGTACCGGCGGCTCTGTGGGTGCAGTGGTGGGTTCCGTAGGCGCGGCGGTAGGTTCCGTCGGCGCGGCGGTAGGTTCCGTCGGCGCGGCGGTAGGTTCCGTCGGCGCGTTAGTCGGTTCCGTGGGTGCGTCAGTCGGTTCCGTGGGTGCGTCAGTCGGTTCCGTGGGCGCGGCGGTGGGTTCCGTCGGTGCGACGCTCGGCTCGGTCGCAGCGGGCGACGTGGCCGACGGCGTAACGGACGGCTCCTCGGGCTGCGTCCCCTCGGGAACGGTGTTACATGCGCACAGCGCCAGGGATACGAGTAATGCCGCAAGTAAAATCGCTGTTTTTCTCATGTTCTTACCTCCATAAAACAAAAATGTGTAGCCCCAAACGGAGCTACACATTGAAAAAACGCAGCTCCATTTGCTGCTACACAAACCAAATAAACTACGGCATTGCCATACCCATTTAGAGGGATCTGCGTTTTTCCCAAATTAAAAAATGAGTACGACAACAAAGGCATAGTGCCCCTGTTGGCAAAATACCGTTGTTTCTGATCTATTCGGTTTGTGTAGCACAGCTATCATAGCATACCGTTTTTTACATTTCAACCATAAATCAACAAAAAAACCGATTTTTCCGCACTTAACCGTACGATCGGAGGCAAAAAATCGGGCGCCCGAGGTCGGGCGCCCGAAAAACAGCCGGTGCTTTCGCACTTCAAAAATCAGAAGCGGACGGCTTCCGCGCTTTTCAGTTGCAGCTGCAATTTGTCCGCGATCAGGGCGATGAACTCCGAATTGGTGGGCTTGCCCTTGGTGTTGGACACGGTATAGCCGAAGAAGC
>CAZIGE010000073.1:0-9324 GCA_964538475.1 uncultured Oscillospiraceae bacterium
CATGTTTCGATGATGACCTTCAGGAGCCTGCCCTTGCAGGCGGTCTTGATCGCGGCGATCTCGGACGTGATGGCATCCCACTTGCCCTCTTTTGCCCAGCCGATGTTGATGACCATGTCCACCTCGTCCGCGCCGTTATCCACCGCGTCGGTGGCCATGAAGCACTTGGCGGCGGTGGTGGCGTAGCCGTTGGGGAAGCCGATCACCGTGCAGATGGCGAGTCTGTCGCCGACATATTCCTTTGCCTGTCGGACAAACGAAGCGGGAATGCACACGGAGGCCGTGTGATATTTCATCCCGTCGTCGCAGATGGCGCGGATGTCGTCCCATGTGGCGGTCTGCGTAAGCAGCGTGTGGTCGCACTTGGCGAGGATCTCTTTCAGTTCCATAAATATATTCTCCTAACTTAATTAATTTTGTCCGTGTAATCTGATCTTCTTATGTTCGCGAATGCCCTGCTCGTAGCAACGGTGGCACATGGCGATGTAGCTGTCGTTGCCGCCGAGCACGACCTGTGCGCCCTCCGTAACGATATAGCCGTCGATAATGCGGGCGTTGACCGTCGCCTTGCAGCCGCAGTCGCACATGGTCTTGATCTCTTCAATGCAGTCAGCCAGCTCCATCAACCGCCTTGATCCGGGGAACAGGTTCGTGCGGAAGTCGGTACGCAGGCCGAAACACATCACCGGAACGGAAAAATCGTCCACGAGCGCGCGCAGCTGGTCGATCTGCCGCACCGTCAGGAACTGGCATTCGTCCACGATGACGGCATCGCAGTGCCCGGCGAACTGTTCCCGATAGCAGGCGTAAATATCCGTATCGGGCGTAGCGATCTCGCAGCGCGCCTCCAGTCCGATGCGGCTGCGGATCGTGCTGATTCCGTCGCGGGTATCGGCGCTGGGCTTCAAAAGCCAGACGCGCATATCGTTTTCTTCATAGTTGTATTTGGTGATGAGTGCCTGCGCCGTTTTGCTTGAGCCCATGGCACCATACTTAAAATAAAGCTTTGCCAAAGCAGTCCCCTCTCTTTCGCTACCAGTATACCTGATTTTTTGTTCTTTTGCAAGAGGAAAGTAGCAAAAGCGTGTGCCGTTTTATGCAAAACGCGCGTTGCGCGGCGCGGCGCACCGAAAAAGCTGCCGAAATTCGGTTGACATAAAGGCTGTTTTGGTGTAACATAAGAGCGACCCGAGACAGCTCGTGTCGGATGGAGGAAGTCATCATGAGCATGCCGACATTTGTCGCTTTGAAAAAAAATCTGAAAAAGGATATGTCCGCACTTGCTTGCGTGCGGGTCGCCGTTCTGGGCGACTGTGCCACGCAGCACATCGCCGCCGCGCTGGGCGGCTGGGGCTACGAGGCAGGACTGCACTACGATATCTTCGACGCAGACTACGATCAGATCGATGCGCAGACGATGGATCCGTCTTCCGAGCTGTACGCACATCGCCCCGACTGGATCATCCTGGCCAACTGCACGGACAGGCTTTACGATGCCTATTGCGCCTATCCGCTCGGGGAACGCAGCCGATTTGCCGAGACGATGCGCGATCGCCTCGTCGTGGTCTGGCAGCGCATCGCCGCAAACTGTACGGCGCGCCTGATCCAGTTCAACTTCCCTGCGTGGGATGACCGTGTATTCGGCGATTTCGGTGCAAAGACACCGGAAAGCTTTGCCTTTCAGCTGCGCAAGCTCAACTTTCTGCTCGCGGAAAGCTGCGCTGCGAATAAAAACGTCTTCCCCGTGGATGTAGACGGCATGCAAAGTCGTCTGGGCGAGCATTTTGTGCGCGACGCAAAAATGTACTGCATCGCGAAAATGCCGTTCCGCACGGATTTTCTGCCGTATCTCGCCGCGCAGATCACCGATCTGATCCGCGCCGCATCCGGCACATTCAAAAAATGCGTCGTTCTGGATCTGGATAACACGCTCTGGGGCGGTGTGATCGGCGACGACGGGATAGACGGCATCCAGATCGGCGAACTGGGGCTGGGACACGCCTTCTCCGCTTTTCAGGCGTGGCTGAAGGAGCTGAAAAACCGCGGCATCATCCTGTGCGTCTGCTCCAAGAACAACGAGCCTGCCGCGAAAGAGCCGTTCGAGCGGCACCCCGAAATGGTGCTGCGTTTGGAGGATATCTCCGTCTTCGTGGCCAACTGGCAGGACAAGGCGAGCAATATCCGCGCGATCCGGGATGTGCTGAATATCGGTATGGACTCCATCGTTTTTCTGGACGATAATCCGTTTGAGCGCGAGGCCGTTCGCAGCCTGATCCCCGGCATCACCGTGCCGGAGCTGCCGGAAAACCCGGAGGAATATGTCGATCATCTGCGCACGCTGAATTTGTTCGAAACCGCCTCGTATTCTGAGGAAGATCGCGTTCGCACGCAACAGTATCGCGCCGAAGCGCAGCGCGTCAGCCTGCAAAACCAATGCGCGGACTATGACGCCTATCTGGAGGGGCTGGAAATGGTCGCACAGGCCGAGCCCTTTGACAGCTTCCACTTTCCGCGCATCGCGCAGCTGACCCAACGCTCCAACCAGTTCAATCTGCGCACCGTGCGCTATACCGAGCAGGAGATCGCCGCGCTGGCCGCCGACCCACGTTATCTGACCCTGTATTTCACCCTGCGCGATAAATTCGGCGATCACGGCCTTATCAGCGCCGTGATCTTGGAAAAGCGCGCGGATCGTCTGTTCGTGGATACCTGGCTGATGAGCTGCCGCGTGCTCAAGCGCGGCATGGAGGAATTCATCGTAAACAAAATGCTGGACACGGCGCGCAAAGCGGGATACTCCCTCGTCGAGGGCGAGTATATCAAGACCGCAAAAAACGCCATGGTCAGCCGTATTTACGAAAAGCTGGGCTTCCGTGCCCTGAACGACACCACATTCGTTGCGGATGTGAGCATCTTTGTTCCCAACAAAACCCATATCAAGGAGGAAAATCAATATGAATGAGATCTATGCACGCCTGAATGAGGTATTTCGCGATGTTTTTGACGACGACAGTCTGACCGTCACCCCCCGCACGACTGCAGCCGATATCGAAGATTGGGATTCTCTGTCCCACATCACGCTGATCGCCGCCGTGGAAGACGAGTTCCGCATGAAGTTCTCCATGAAGGAAGTCGTGGAAATGAAAAATGTGGGAGAAATGGCCGCACTGGTTTCCGCCCGCCGTAAAAAATGACCGCACGGCGGCCTGATTTGCGAGGTATCGTATGGTATTTTCACACCTGATCTTTATTTACGCCTTTTTGCCGGTGCTGATGATCCTGTATTACGCCCGCACCGGCAACAGCTGGCGGCGCGGCGTTCTGCTGGCCATGTCGCTGCTGTTTTACGCATGGGGCGAGCCGGTCTACATCCTTCTGATGCTGTTCTCCGCCGCGCTGAATTATATGTTCGGCCTGTTCGTGGGTGCAAGCGAAACGGACAGGGGAAAAAAGCTTGCCGTAAGCTGCGGCGTTATCGTCAACCTTCTGCTGCTCGGCATTTTCAAATACACCGGCTTTGTCGTGGAAAATATCAACGCGCTGACCGGCCTCTCGCTTCCCGTCCCCGAGATCGCTCTGCCGCTGGGTATCAGCTTTTACACTTTCCAGGCCATGACCTATGTGATCGACGTGTACCGCGGCTACTGCAAGCCGCAGGGAAGCTACGCCAAGGTGCTGCTGTATGTCTGCCTGTTCCCGCAGCTGGTGGCCGGGCCGATCGTGCGCTATACGGATATCGAGGAAAGTCTGGAAGATCGCCGCGTCAGCGCCGCACAGATCAACCACGGCATCTATCGCTTTGCCATCGGGCTGGCGAAAAAGGTCGTGCTCTCCAACACTTGCGCGCTGGCCTGCACCAATCTGTTTGCCCTGAAGACCACCTCCGTTACGGGAAGCTGGCTGGGCATTTTCTTCTATGCCCTGCAGATTTACTTTGATTTCGGCGGCTATTCCGATATGGCCATCGGCCTCGGGCATATGTTCGGCTTCACGTTTGCGGAGAATTTCAACTATCCCTATATTTCCCGCAGTGTCACCGAATACTGGCGGCGCTGGCACATGACCATGAGCAGCTGGTTCCGCGATTATCTGTTCTATCCCGTGCTTCGCTCGCGATTTATGACCGATCTTGCCCGTAAGCTGAAAAAATCCGGCCACAAGGCGGCATCGCGCAATGTTCCCACGATCCTCGCGCTGCTGATCGTCTGGCTCTCCACGGGTCTGTGGCACGGTGCGAGCTGGAACTACGTTTTGTGGGGGCTGTATTACGGCATTCTTCTGATCCTGGACAAATACGTTCTGGAAAAAGCGATGAAAAAGCTCTCCCCCACCGTATCCGCCGTTGTGGGGCATGTCAGCTTTATTTTCTTCACGCTGGTCGGCTATACCTTCTTCTACCATGAGACGAATACCTTCACGCAGCTGGGGTATCTGTTCGGGATCGGCGTGGACAGCTTCAACGGCGGCTTTGTCGGCTCCGTTTTCACCACACATCTGTACCTGCTGCTGGCGTGTCTGGTATGCGTAACGCCGCTGAGTCACAACCTGATGGAGCGCTTCCGCGCCCTGACCCGCCGCGTTGTCGGCCCGCATACGGCCTACGCGCTGGATCGGATCGTGAAAACGGTGATCGTGCTGTTGCTGCTGGCCGTTTGCACGGTGCGTCTGGTCGGCGACAGTTATAACCCGTTTATCTATTTCAAATTCTGAGGAGGCGCACGGCTATGAACAGCAAACCCATTGATAAGATCGTTCTGATCGTTGTCGCCACCGCCGTGCTGACGCTGGCGCTGCTGAACCTGTTTCAGGCCGAGCGCCCGACCTTTTCCGAAAACGAAAACCGTCAGCTGGCCACCTGGCCGGAGTTCCGGCTCGACGATCTGGTCAGCGGCAAGTATTTTTCCGATATTTCCGCATTTTTCTCGGACACCTTCTACCGTCGGGAGGAAATGGTTGATCTTTCCAAAAAGCTGGATTCGCTCAAGGGCATTCTGGACGACGATTTTTCCATCATCATAGACCCGAACCCCACCAACCCCTCCCCGACGGACGACGATACCACCCTGCCGCCGCTGCCGACGCTCCCGCCGACGACCGTCGCGCCGACCGAGCCGAGCATCGACCCTGGCACGCAGCCGACCGTGATCCCGCTGGCGCTCTCGTCCGACACGGGCTCCGTGACTGTGGGGACGACCTTCGTTCTGACCGCTACGGTCGGGGACGGGTACAGCGGTCTGATCTGGGCATCGGATCACCCCGAGATCGCCTTTGTGACCGATAACGGCGACGGCACGGCTACCGTAAAAGGTCTGGCTGCCGGAACGGCTGCCATCACCGCGACCGTCACGGATGCGGACGGTGCGAAAGCATCCCGCTCCTGCGTCGTGACCGTGAAAGCCGTCAGCCAGCAGCAGCCCGAAAACGAAGCCGCGGCATTCCTTCCGAACGGATTGTTCATCTACAATGGCGCGGCCTACTCGCAATCGTATTTCAGCAAAACCTATTCGACCAAACTCGGCGAAATTTTTGAACGCTTTGCGCTTCTGTTCCCCGAATCCCGCGTTTCCGTCGTGACGGCGCCGCTGTCTACCATTATCATTTCCGATCCGTCCGTGACCGCCAAAATTTCGGATCAGAGCGCGATCCTGGACAAGATCGAAGCCGTTATGCCCGAAAGCGTGAATTTTGTCAATTTAAAAAACGTGATGAAGGCGCACGCCGACGAGTACCTTTATTTCAAGAGCGATCACCACTGGACGCAGCGCGGCGCATATTACGCATATTACGAGTTTGCGCTCTCCGTCGGCCTGACCCCCACGCCCATCGACAGCTTTGAAAAGCAGATCCTGAACACAAAGTATATCGGCTCGATGTACAACTACACCAAAGACGAGCGGGTCAAGAGCTTCTATGACACCGTGGAAGCGTACCTCCCCACGAAATCGTGCACCATGACGATCTACGATAACGGCAAGGCCACCACCTACGATTCGTGCATCAACACGAGCGGCACGACCTACGCCGCCGCCTTTATCCGCGGTGACCACGGCTACACGGTGATCAATGTGCCCGACAATCCGCAGGATAAGACCGCGCTCGTGTTCAAGGACTCCTACGGTGTGGCGTTCGTCCCCTACCTGACCGAGCATTACGGCAACATCATCGTGGTCGATGCGCGCTACATTTCGCTGGATGCCGTGGAGGAATTCGGCAATATGCATATCACGGATATCATTTTCCTGAACAACACCTCCACCATGACGAAATCGTGGTACCAGAAATACTACGCAATGATCGCATAACAATTTCGCCCCGTGCGCAAAGCACGGGGCGAATGTCGTATCTGAGTGGGATCAGTCGGTCAGCGGGATGCCCTTGGCATCGACGCGGTACTTCTGGTTTCCGGCCAGGATCAGGATGCCTTCGATCAGGCCCCAGATGCCGCTTACCACGCTGCCTGCGCCGCAGGTGAGCACGGTGATCAGCAGCTGTGCGATGGCTTTTCCCTTAAAGCCCAGGTAGAAATTGTGAATACCCAGCGAGCCGAGGAAAATACCCAGCAGGCCGGCGGCCAGCTTGCTCTTGGCATTGCCGGTCGCGGCAGGGGTCAGTCCGATGCCGCAGTTCGTGCAGGCAGCCGCGCCCGCAACGGTGGGCTGACCGCAGTTCGGGCAGTAGGATGTGCCCGTGCCGGTCGCGCAACCGCACTTGACGCAGATGGCAGCCTTATCGTCCATCTCATTACCACAGTTTTTACAGTACATATTGCTCTTCCTCCTAAATAATGATCGGATTTATGGTTGCCCAAAAGACGGTGTTGCCGCCCGGGTCATCCAACAAGCGAACGCAGTAGCAGGCAAAATAAGCAAGCAGCAGCCCCAGCAGCAATACCTTTCCCCATTTCGTCAGGGCGCGCTCTCCAAGCAGGAAGAAAGCCGCGAACACCGGGATCGCCCAGAACATCGGATGGTATTCAAATGCCTCGCGAAGCTCCAGATGAAATGCCGCAAGCCATGCGCGGCTCATGCCGCACGATGGGCAGATCAATCCGGTATATCGGCGAAACAGGCACGGCGTGCCACGCCGAACAGCCACGCAAAGCGCCGCCGCAAGCGCCGACAGGATCGCCGCCCGCCGAATAAGTGCCTTTCCCCGTTCGTGCATACGCTGTGTCCTCCGTTGAAAAAAGTATAGCATACCCGTGCAGATTTTTCAACGATTTTTTACAGGCTGCGACATTCTTTTTCTCCCGCGAAAAAGAATTGACTTCCCCATCGCGCTTTGCTATAATGGTTGGACATTTGCATAATGCGGAGGCATTATAATGGGATACATAGAATTATTGTTGCTGGCCGTCGGGCTGAGTATGGACGCATTTGCGGTGTCCGTGTGCAAGGGGCTTTCCGTGAAAAAAGCCGGGCTGAAAGAACAGGCGCTGTGTGGGGTCTGGTTTGGCGGATTTCAGGCGCTCATGCCGCTGATCGGCTTTTTCCTCGGGGAAATATTTTATCAGGCGATCTCGGATTTTGACCACTGGATCGCATTCGGTCTGCTCGTGCTGATCGGCGCGAATATGCTCAAGGAAGCATTTTCTAAAGAAGACGACTGCGGCGACCATGGCAGCGATCCTGCCGATATGTCCGCCGGTACGATGCTCTTCATGGCGATCGCCACCAGCATCGACGCACTCGCGATCGGCATTTCGCTGGCCATGACCGGCAATGTCAATATCTGGGCAGCCATCGCGCTGATCGGCGTAGTGACCTTCCTGATGTCCGGCGCGGGCGTAAAGATCGGGAGCCTGTTCGGCGACCGCTTTGAAAAGAAGGCGCAGGCGGCGGGCGGCATCATTCTGATCCTGCTCGGGGTCAAGATCCTGCTGGATCATCTGGAGGTATTGGGATGAACCCGCCGAAAACGCGCCGTTTTCGCCTCTGCTGCGCCGCACTGCTGCTCCTGCTGTGCCTGATCTGGGGCAACTCGCTGCTCAGCGGTACGACCTCCGGGCAGATCAGCGGCGGTTTCAGCAGCTGGCTCGGGCAGTTCATCCCGTTCCTGTCCCCCGACTCGCCGAACGGGCACCTTTTTCTGCGAAAGGCCGCACATTTTTCCGAATTTCTTCTGCTTGGCGTTACCTGCACCTGCCTGCTGCGCAGCATCGGAAAGTTCCATCCGCTCGCGGCACTGGCCGCCTGTGCATGTACCGCGGGTATCGACGAGACTATTCAGCTTTTCGTGCCGGGGCGCTGCGGCGCACTTACCGATGTGCTGCTGGATTGTACGGGCGCAGCCGTCGGCGTATTCGGCCTGACCGCGCTGCTGTATATCCGCCGAAAAAAGAGATCTCGCTCCCAAGTATAAGAAACCCCCTCGTGCAGTTTCGGCTCCTGCATCGAGGGGGGCTTTTACAGCTCCCGCAGCGCGGGGGCTTTTTCTATACGCCTGTAGCGATACATTTCATAGGCAATCCCGTTTTCCGTCCCGGACAGGAGCAGCTCATCCATGCGCCATGCGGGGTCGCGATCCAGATTGGGGAAAAAGGTGTCGCAGTCCGGGCAGCAATGCACCTTTGTGACGATGGCCGTATCGCACGCGGGAAGCAATCTGCGGTAGACGCTCCCGCCACCGATGACCACGGCTCTCGGAGCCTGCGCCGCGAGCGCAACGGCCTCCTGCGCGCTGTGGCAGACCGTAAAACCCGGCAACTCCGACAATGTGCGCGACAGCACCACATTGATGCGTCCCGGGAGCGGCTTCCCGCCCGGAAAGTCGCGCACGGTCGTGTGCCCCGCGATCACCATCGCGCCGCGGGTCATTTCCCGAAAAAAGCGGCGATCCGCCGAAAGCGCGATTGGCTGCGTACCGTTGCAGCCGATGCCCCAGCCGTCATACACGGCAACGATCAGTTCCATACACCGCGCCTCTCAGATCGCCATGGGGATCTCAAACGGAAACGCATGATAGCGGTAGTTTTCCATTTGAAAACTGTCACGGGTAAAGGCATAAAAATCGTGCACGGAAGGGTCGAGCGTGAAACGGGGCGCGTCATACCCTTCGTTATCCAGCATAGCGCGGACGGCGGGGATATGGCGGTCGTAAATATGGCAGTCTGCGATCACATGGACCAGCTCGCCCACTTCCAGACCGCTGACCTGTGCCATCATGTGCGTCAGCGCCGCATACTGCACCACATTCCAGTTGTTTGCCGTGAGCATATCCTGGCTGCGCTGGTTCAGGATCGCGTTGAGACGGTTTCCCGTTACGTTGAACGTCATCGAATACGCACAGGGGTAGAGATTCATCTCGTGCAGATCGTCGAAATTG
>CAZIGE010000074.1:0-9053 GCA_964538475.1 uncultured Oscillospiraceae bacterium
GATAGAGGTAGCTGTCATACTTGCCGCCGGTATAAATACGGTGTCTGCCCTTGTTGTGGTCTTTCGGCATTTCGGCGGTATCTACCTTAGAACCGGCAAACATTTCTTCACCGCCGATGGTATACATTTCCGGCTTTTCATCCGGCATATAGGTAAAGCCCTCTTTCGGCAAATTGATTTTTGCCATTTTCAGCTTGAACGGTCCCGTCCACATTTTCTTGGTCTTGTAAGGAGAAACGGTCACACGGAGAATATCACCCTTTTTGAATTTCAGTCCCATTGGCCAGATGAGAATGTCTAATGGGACGATTTCTCCTGCGTGAAGTTTTTGCTCCTGTGCCATAGACTGACGGGGATTTTCTTCCGTGCTTTTCGTCTCATCCAACGCTCTGAGTGATGCTCGGATATAGCCCTTTGCAGACATATCCATGCCCGGACCGAGGGTGAATTTGTAAGGCAGACCGCTGGGACGGCGTTTTTCCACCGTAACATACAAATCCATATCGTCATGGTCAAGAGCCTCGACCCAAAGCCGCAACTTCATATAGCCGAGGATTTCTGTGTCCTCGTCCATTTTTATATCGAAGCGAACTTTTCTTCCCTTGCGGTCGGAATCGTATTCCGTGTAATTTTCTGCTGTAACCACATTTTTATTTAGGCTGTTTCTTGCAGTATCAAGGTACAGCCTTTGATACTGTGTACGAGGAATTGGGAACTCATCCTCCACACGGTCAACAATATCCTTGCCGCCGGGGTTGAGAACACTGACACGCACTCTCGGCATTTGCTCCCAGCCGTTATCTTCGCCTTTTAAGTAGCGGTCAAAGAACTTTCGCAGCTCCTCGGTGTGAGCCGGGTTGTAATAATCGTCCCACTCGCCGGTATTGTGAATACGCAGCCATTTTTCTTTGGAGGAAATGCGGCGATAACCCTCCAACGTTCCGTAGGTGTGGATGGGGTTCGTATAACTTGCAACAATGTAGGCAGGAATGTCGATCTTCTCCAAATCAGCCTCTTTGTCCTCCCACCAAGCATTCATGGTAGGATGTTCGCACATTTCGGTGATCACATCCTCAATGCCGCCGTTTTCCGTGGATGCAAAGGAGTCGGACAGCATTTTGACAAACTCCGGCATCTGCACACCGCCACGGGTGGCAACCTCACGCCCACAATCGGACAATCCTTCCCATGGGGCGATTGCCGCCAGATGTTCGGGACGCTGGGCAGCGGTAAACCATTGAGAAATGGCAAGCCACGAATTGCCACTCATACCGATTTTGCCGTTGCTCCACGGCTGCTGTGCCGCCCATTCGATGATGTCAGCACCGTCTCTGCCATAGTCGCTGCCAAAGAACAGGATGATACCTTCGGAGTTGTATGCACCACGAACATCGGGGTTAATAATGGCGTACCCGTGATTACACCAATAGGCAGGATCGGGACCCTCAAATTTTTGCAAACCGGAGGTTGCCTCCATCGGAATACCGGCATGGTTCGGGGTATCATCCAGCCATTGAGAGCCGATCTCTTTTCCGTAAGGACTCATTGCCATGATCGCCGGATGGGGCAAATCGTCATTGGGACGGAAAATGTCTGTATAGATGGTCACACCGTCACGCAATTTGACAGGCACATCACGCTCCAAAATAATGTCACAAGGCAGGGGCATATAGCCTTTCAGACGGATAGAACCTTTTTTGAGCAGCACGGTTTCAGGCTTGTAGCCTGTGTATCTGGCACAGGGAGAGGTCACAGGCAATGCACTTCTCACTTTGACGGTCATTTCATTGCCGTTTTTGTCATGGGCAATCATTGTCCTTTTTTGCATTTACTGTTCCTCCTTTACAGTGTTTGGCTCAAAATATTCAAATCCATTGTCCTGTTCGTAGGCTTCCCCGAACTGCTCATAGTAGCCTCTGTCGGTAAACTCATAGGGGCTGTCCTCTTTACCCAGCACTGCCTCCGGCAGATTGATAAGCAGAAAACCTAAAACCGCTGTTGCGACAATCGCCATGACCCATTGGGTGAACTTCGGGCGGTTTTCTTTCTTCCCGAACAGAACACAGGCAAGCCCTACGCCGACAGGCAAAAAGCCGAACACAGAGGTAACAAGCCCCGGAGAATACAGCGTATTCATACCATACGCGCCGAAGATACCCATGTCCTGAATGCCGATGGCAATGTGCATTCCAACTTCAAAAGCAGAGAACATCATCACAGCAATGGCAGCCGGTTTGCGGAAGCCCCACACTTTCAGCACGATACACCCAAGAACCACTGCACCGAAATTGGTGATCATATCCGTCAGCCGATTCATGGGATAGCGGCTGAGCAGCGTTGATCCGTGGGCGATGTTATAAGAATAGTGCAGTCCTCCCGGCAACACCCATTCTTCAATCACATGAAGAATCAGTACAATGATTGCCAAAGCGCAGAGGATGTTGATTTTGTCCCACTCCTTGCGTTTTTTCCAAATGCGAATCCCAAGTACGATTCCGATTGCCGCCATGACATACAGCCAAATAGACAGCCAACCTTGCATGATCGTTTCCATAAAAATTGCTCCTTTGCAAAAAATATTTTCTGATACTATTGTATCACAGAGCGATTTGTGATACAATAGTTTGAGAACAAGTGCTACAAGACCCCTAAAACTTGTAGCGAAACAAGGAGTACATTATGAAACGAATCGGAAAACTTTGGCTCGACCTGTGGCTATACCTGATGATTTTGGTCAGTGGTGTCATCATCGGCGTTATGATTTGTAAATGGCAAGTGTGGGGATCACAGCAAAAACTGTTTGCCGCCGCAACTGCATTGTTGCCGTTTCATGTTTTGGAAGAATGGCATTTCCCGGGTGGGTTTCATACCATGTATAACCTCATGGCAAAATCCGGCTATCCCGACCGCTACCCCATGAACCGGATGAGCGATATGCTCACAAACCTCATTGGTGTGATTTTCGGCTGCGTGGTATTGCTCGTTGGCGTGACACCCTTTTTCTGCGTGATGCAACTGTTTCTGTGCTGCGCCGAGATGTTTGGTCATTTCTCCGGCGGCATTTTCCTCTATCGGCAATTTCATAGCAAAGGCAAGCGTACCATTTACAGCCCCGGCATGGCAACGACAATTTTAGGCTACATCCCCATTGCGGTAGGCATCATCATTTCGTTCTTTACCCAGTCAGCACCTACGGTTACGGAATTGATTCTTGCCATTGTCTGCGGTATGGTGCTGGGTGGCATTTCCCTGAATCTGCCCGAAAAGTTGTTAAAAAACGAAAATACACCTTACGGCTATACATGGGGTGACGGGTATTTGAACAAATACAGGGAGGGTAGCGAAAATGTACCACATCAGCAATGACAAACGAGCCGCACAGTCTGCGGATTTGATTTATAACGGACTACTGCAATGCCTTGAAAAGAAATCGTTCGACCAGACCACAGTGACCGATGTGCAGAAAGTCTCCGGTGTGGCACGGACAACCATTTACCGCTGTTTTGATAATTTATCGGACATTCTTTATTGGCGATGTGACCTTGCCTTTCGGGAAGCTCTGCTCTTTGGTCAGCCGAAAGGCATACCGGATGAATGGCAACTGATGGAAACCTATTTTTCCTATTGGACAGCCCATAGCGACATTCTGAAACTACTCATCGACATCAACCGGCAGGACATCATCTATGCCTGTCATATGAAAAACGCAAAGGCGTTGGAACAATCCTATGGCACACTTCCGGGAATGGATGAAACAAATGCAAGATACTTCATGGCGATCCGAACCGGCGTGACCATCAGCGTGCTGAAAGCATGGCTGGATGGGGGCAGGGAAGAAACAGCAGAAGAACTTTTGGGCATTCTCAAGGGGCAGCTCGCGCTGCTGCCGACGGCGGATCGCCCTGCGCGAACGAAATAGCCCCCATCCCGAAGAAGGTAATGTGCCCCCGTCAAGCAGACAGCTCAGATGCTTTTGATAACGGCGATTGTTGTAAAAGCTTATGCCGCTGCGCTGTGATAGGGGATACGATGTGTTCAACACACGCGCCGAAGATGTGCTTATCGTGCCACAAGGCCCACTTGGTTCAAAAAAGTCCCTTTTGTCCGGAAGACAAAAGGGACTTTTTACTGGAGCGGGTGACGAGGCTCGAACTCGCTACCTCCACCTTGGCAAGGTGGCGCTCTACCAGATGAGCTACACCCGCGGAACAAGGGGTATTATAGCAGAAATTCCGAAAATGTCAATACCTATTTTTGCTTTTTTTGCTTTTTTACGGGCATTATCCCACGCAGGCGGGATAGGCGTAGTAGTCCCAGACATATCCTGCCATGTCCGTATCGGTCAGCAGAGAAAACGCGCCCTCCGCGCTGCATCGAAGCAGATCTACATGGTAGTATTTTCCGTCCACACAGACGATATTCCAGTAATGCACCTCACCGTCGTGCGTGCCCGTGACTACGCTGCACTCCACACCCTCGCGGGCACACATGGAGGCGTATACCGTCGCAAACGCGCGGTCATCTCCGACGCCATGCATCAGCAGGCTGTAGGCGGGGGTGATGGAGGTCTCCATGGTATAATCGAAACGTTCCATCAGAAATGTATACAAATGCGACAGGATATCCGCGTCGTTCGTATCCGCGCTGACATACAGCGATGCCGAGGTATACATGCCGCGCACGCTGCTTTGCATGTTTTTCAGCGTATCGCGGCTGTTCTGGTAGGCGAATTTCACCTCCACCACGCGAACGGCTCCGCTGTCGGGGTATACATTCACCGTGACCCACGGTTGCTCGATCACATACTCCGGGTATTCAAGCGCATAGTCTTCCACGACCTGCACGAAATCCACCGGCGCATAATGATCGATCTTCAGCACAAGCCCCGTTTCGTACGAATTGACCGCCGCCCGAATTTTCAGAATCGCCGTTTCGGTGTCGCTCACCTCGTCGATGCGGCGGATCTCCGAAAGATCGTGCAGATAATACACATTCACGGCCAGCGCATCTTCGCCGCCCGCTGAACCTGTTTCCACGCGGATCTGCGATACCGCATAGGCCGCAACGGGGTCATGCGCCATCAGCTCGCGCACGGCGTTCTGCGCGTCGGATGCGACCGCGTCCGATGCATAATCCGTTACGAGGATGACACCCTGTTCCGTTCCGCCAGCGACCATCTGTGCCAGCGCGGCATACAGCTGCGTGTAGTTCTCCGCGCGGACGACCTGCGACTCTCCTGCGATATCGTTCACATGCGGCTGCGTATAGACGATCTCTCCGCTGAACAGCGCGGAGCAGCCGCTCAGCAGCAGGCACAGCGCCAGCAGCGCGGCTGTTTTTCGCATCTTCAAGTCCTTCACTTCCTTACAGGGATTGTTTCGAATAACGGGCAAAGCCGTCTCCCAGCACCTGATGTGCCTCCATCACGATGATGAACGCATTGGGATCCATCTGCGTGACCAGCTCCTTCAGCTCTGCAACCTGCTGCTTTTTCACTGCGGTGAGCACCACTTTGGTGTCCTGCAAATAGTAGCTTCCCTGCCCGTACAGGTAGGTCGCGCCGCGTCCGAGCTTATCGCCGACGGCTGCCGCGACCTGCTCGTACTGCGCCGACACGATCAGTGCGACCTTGGAATAGTCAAATCGGTAAACCACCGCGTCGATGACCTTGCTGGTCGTGAAAACAGCAATGCCGGTATACAGCGCCTTGGAAATGTCGTGAAACACCAGACCGGTCAACACCACCACGACCGCATCGAACGCAAGCGAGATCTGCCCGATGGGCGCATTGCGGTAGCGCAGCTTCAGCAGGCGAATCAAAATATCCGAACCGCCGGTGGATGCGCCGGAAATAAACACGATCCCCAGTCCCAGACCGCACAGCATCCCGCCGTACAGCACGCACAGGATCGGTTCGAGCTCTGTCACGGCAAACGCCGCCAGCAGATCGATCATGACCGAGCTGACGGCCATCCCGAGCAGCGAGCCGAAGAAAAACCGCTTTCCGATCTTCATACCGCCGAGCAGAAACAGCGGCAAATTGATCAAAATGGAGAGCGTACCCACCGAACCGCAGGAAAACACCTCCGAAATGACCATCGCCAGACCGGAAATGCCGCCTGCGTTCATGTCCTGCGGCTGCATGAACAGGGAAAAACCTGCCGCAAAGATCGTACTTCCGACGATCGTCGCAATGATCCAGCCGAATCGCTGCCAAAGCCCCTTCATCGCACCATACTCCCTTCCGTTTCCGCGCGCCGCGGATATCCGCCCGGCGCGGTCATACCTCAAAGCTGATCTGCTTTTCCGACGAGTCCTCGTTTTTCAGAACCGCACCTGCGGACGGCAATGTTTTGGCACGATAGCGGCTCTGGTTTACGATGCCGCTTTCCTCGGGATCGGCCGCACCGCTTACGAGTGCCTTTTTCTTCAACGTTACCACGCCGACACCCTGCGTGCTGCGTGTAGTCTTTGGCAGCAGCTGCGCCGTGGAGAAGATCACGCAGCGTCCGTCTGTGGTGAATACGGCCACCTGCCGATCCGCCTGCATGGAAAATGCCGCTTTCAGCGGACTTTTATCGCTGTATGCGCCGGTCAGCTTTTTACGGTTGAGCTTTGTTTCATAGGCCGACAGCGGCACCTTCGCCACCTTACCGTTCTCGAAAACGAACAGCGCGAAGCCGCTGTAATCGCCGGGCAGCAGCACCTGCACGGGATTTTCTCCCGGCTCAAAGCCAAGCTTCTGCGGTAGATAATCGCCGAGCTGGGAAGCTTTTCCGTCTTCAAAATCGGACAGGCGGGATTTATAGCACTGGCAGTGATCCGTCAGCACCAGAATTTCCGCGCGATTTGTCGTTACCTGTGTCAGCACGAGCGCGTCGCCCTCTTTGAACTTCTGCTCACCCGACATGCGCAGAGACTGCGCCGTGATCTTTTTCAGATAGCCCTCCCGCGAGACGAACACCGTCACCGGGTAGTCCGGAACATCCGACGCTTCCTCCTGCGGCAGCACCGGCTCCGCATCGTAAACGATCTCCGTTTTGCGGGGCTGTCCGTATTTTTCGGACACTGCCTGCAATTCCCGAATGATGACGTTTTTCAGTTTTGTGCCGCTTTGCAGCGTTTCCCGCAGCTGCGCCAGCTCGTTTTCCAGTTCATCAACGGCCTTTGTCTGCTTGAGGATGTATTCGCGGTTGATATTGCGCAGCTTGAGTTCCGCGACAAAATTCGCCTGCGTTTCATCGATGCCGAATCCGATCATCAGATTGGGGATCACTTCGCTTTCCAGCTCCGTTTCCCGAATGATGCGGATGGCCTTGTCGATATCCAGCAATATCCGCTCCAGACCGCGCAGCAGATGCAGCCGCGCCTCTTTCTTCTGGATCTGGAAATAAATGCGGCGTTTGATGCAGTCGGTGCGCCATGCAGTCCATTCGTCCAGAATTTCGCCTACGCCCATCACGCGCGGCATACCCGCGATCAGGATGTTGAAATTGCAGGCGAAGCTGTCCTGCAGGGGAGTCAGGCGGAACAGCCGCTGCATCAGCTTATCGGGGTCGACTCCGCGTTTGAGGTCGATGGTCAGCTTCAGACCGCCCAGATCCGTCTCGTCGCGCATATCGGTGATCTCACGGATCTTGCCCGCTTTTATCAGCTCGGCGACTTTATCCATGATGACTTCCGTGGAGGTCGAATACGGGATCTCAGTGATCTCGATGAGATTGCCTTCCCGCACATAATGCCATTTCGCCCGCAGCTTAAAGCTCCCGCGCCCGGTCGAATAGATCTCGCGCGTCGCGTCGTCGTCATACAGCAGCTGTGCGCCGGTGGAAAAATCGGGGCCGGGCAGGGTCTGCATGATGTCGTGCGCCGGGTTTTTCAGCAGGGCGATGGCAGTTTCGCAAACCTCCCGAAGATTGAACGAGCAGATGTTGGATGCCATACCGACGGCGATGCCCTGATTGGCGCTGACCAGCACGTTGGGGAAGCTCGCGGGCAGCAGGCTCGGCTCTTTCATCGTTGCGTCGTAGTTATCCACCATGTCCACGGTGTCGCTGTCGATATCGCGAAACAGCTCGTTGCAGATCGGGTCCAGCTTTGCCTCGGTATAGCGCGACGCGGCGTAAGCCATATCGCGCGAGTAGACTTTGCCGAAGTTTCCCTTGGAGTCCACAAACGGATGCAGCAGCGTTTCGTTGCCGCGCGACAGGCGCACCATCGTTTCGTAGATCGCCGCGTCACCGTGCGGGTTCAGGCGCATGGTCTGCCCGACGATATTGGCGGATTTCGTGCGTGCGCCCGTCAGCAGTCCCATTTTGTACATGGTATACAGCAGTTTTCGGTGCGACGGTTTGAATCCGTCGATCTCCGGGATCGCACGCGACACGATCACGGACATGGCATAGGGCATGTAATTCAGCTCCAGCGTTTCGGAGATCGGCTGCTCGGTCGTCGAGCCGTGCAGCCCCACTACGCCGTCGGTATTGATTTTTTTCTTATCCTGTTCGGGTTGTTTTTTCTTTGCCATGATCGGCTTCCTCTCTGCCTGTCAGGAAATGTCGGCGAGTTCGAGGTATTTTGCGCCGTTTTCCGCAATAAAATTTTTTCGGTCGTTCAGTGCGTCGCCGAGCAGAACGTCAAAATAATAGGCGGTACGCTCGGCTTCCTCCGGCATGATCTTGATCAGCCGCCGCGTCTGCGGATTCATGGTGGTCATCCACATCATTTCGGGATCGTTTTCGCCGAGACCTTTTGACCGCTGGATCTTGACCTTTTGTCCCTCCAGCTCCTTCAATATTTTCGTTTTTTCCTGCTCGTTGTAGGCAAACCATGTTTTATCCCTGCATGTGATCTCAAACAGGGGCGACTCCGCGATGTATACATACCCGTCGCGGATCAGCGTCGGACACAGGCGGTAGATCATCGTCAGAATGAGTGTGCGGATCTGGAAGCCGTCGTAATCGGCATCGGTGCAGATGACCACCTTGTTCCAGCGCAGATTATCGATATCGAACGAGGACAGATCCTTGGCCTTTTTGCCCTGGATCTCCACG
>CAZIGE010000075.1:0-9038 GCA_964538475.1 uncultured Oscillospiraceae bacterium
AATCGGAAATTTAGGAAAGGATAAGTGTCCATTTTTATGGATACAGTTTAGTTTAGAGTTGAATGGAATCGCCGATAATCTCAGACAGACAGACAGACAGACAGACAGAGCTATTCAACTGTAACTTTGTAAAGACCATATTGATGCTTGTGGTGGTGATTTACCACTGTATGATATATTGGTCACGCGATTGGTTTGTGGGAGAGCCGATATATGATGCTCCGATACTGGCAACGATTGCACAATGGATGAATACATTTCATACGCAAGCCTTCACCCTTACTTCCGGATATTTATTTTACTATTTAAAGTGCGAAAAAGGAAACTATGATCGTTTTTTGCCGTTTGCAGTCAATAAGGCTAAGAGGTTATTGATCCCATATGTATTTGCTGCGTCGTTTTGGGTGATCCCATTTGCCGTGTATTATTTTGAATATTCAGCTTGGGATATACTGATCAGATTTGGCTTGGGAACTTCTCCAAGTCAACTGTGGTTTTTGCTGATGCTTTTTGAAGTTTTCATGGTCTTTTACCCATTATCAGGGGTCTTTCAACAACACAATATCAGCGGACTGCTTATAGTTGTCTTTTTTTACGGAGTTGGAATTGTAATTGGAGCGGTATTTCCTGACTATTTCCAATTTTCACGGGCGTGTATGTATAGTTCTCTGTTCTGGATCGGGTTCAAAATTCGCCAATACGGCAGTCGCTATCTGAGAATGATTCCTGTGCCTGTCTGGATGATCGGAGATGTTATCCTGTTTGCTGCATACCGTTTCCTATACGAAATGGATGGCGTTATTTGTACACTGCTATATCTGGGCGTTCGGTTTTTACTATATATTGTCGGCGCTTTGACGGCATTTATCGTGTTGCAAAAACTGGCTGATTACGTCAAGTGGAAGAAAAGTAGAGCATTCAAATTATTAACTAAATATTCAATGCCGATTTATCTATTCCATCAGCAGGTCGTCTATGTCTTTGTCTCGTTACTGAATGGAAGAATAAGCCCGTATATTCATGTCGGTGTAAACTTTATCGGTGCAATGATAGTATCTACAGGCATTGCAGTGTTGCTGATGAAGTTTAAATGTACTAGATTTATGATGGGTGAAAAGTAATGGTGAGTAAGGACGATTACCGTTGGTGCAATTTGACGAAATACAAATCGGGAGATAACAAGGAAAGTCGAGATCATGCTTAAGAGGTGCTTTATCATGGATCAAAGAACAATACAAATTCTGTTCGCTTTGTTGCGTTCTGCGATCTGTGGAATGAAGTTAACGGAGGAAGAGCGGAGCTATTATTCACCCGAACTGCTTTCGGATTTGCTGAAAATATCGTCGAAGCACGATTTGGCTCATCTTCTGGTTTTCGGATTAAAGCGAAATGAACTAATCTCTAAAGAAAATAGTGACATCGAAAAATGTATTCTTAAAGCGGTCTATCGTTATGAACGATTAAGATACGAATATGAAAATCTTTGTACGGCACTTGAAAAAGCGCAAATTCCGTTTCTCCCGCTGAAAGGCGCGGTGATACGAAACTATTATCCCGAACCGTGGATGCGGACGAGCTGTGATATTGACATTCTTGTACATAGTGAAGACTTGGAAAAAGCTGTTTCCTATCTGGTAAGAAATCAGCACTATATTGAAAAAGAACGTGCTACCCATGATGTATCTTTATTTTCGCAAGCCGGAATTCATGTAGAAATTCACTTTGATTTAGTCGAAGAAGGGCGAGCCAAAAATGCGATAGACGTGTTGCAATCTGTTTGGGAAAGCGCCGCATTACACGAAAACAGTGCGTATTGGTATGAGATGACAGATGCTTATTTCTATTTCTACCATATTGCGCATATGGCAAAACATTTTGAAAACGGTGGGTGTGGGATTCGCCCGTTTATTGATCTTTGGATATTAGATCACATGAAAGATGTTGATATATCTGCTCGTGATGAATTGTTATCTCAAGGCGGACTACTGAAGTTTGCAAATGCATCACGGGCTTTGAGCGAGGTGTGGTTTGATGGAAAAAAGCCGGATGAACGATCACTTCAAATGCAGGAGTTTCTGTTACATGGGGGTGTATATGGTTCTACAGATAACCGTGTAGCACTTCAACAAAAGAAAAAAGGTGGACGTATGGGATATGTTCTATCCAGAATATTTATTCCATATGCGAAATTAAAAAGGTATTATCCTGTACTCGAAAAACACCGCTGGCTTATGCCATTGATGCAGATCAGGCGATGGTTTATGCTGTTAAATCCGGATGTGGCAAAGATGGCAAAGCGCGAAATGGCTATAAACGGAAACCTTGCGAAAACAAAAACCGATGAAATGAATTCGTTTTTAGATGATATAGGACTTTAGCATCACCGTTTCCGTAGCGTGATCGGAATGAGGCAACGGGGAAATATCGCCTGTAAATGCAGCGCGCATTAAAGTCGTTGCGGGTTTTGCACGATTTTATTAACAGGAATTAACATGTTCTTTTCTTTAATTTACGCTATTTTCATTGACTTCCGACCGATTTCCTGATACAATACATTGAACCGGCCTGCGGGTTTGCGGGACGGTCGCCTGAACCTTATGGAGGTCCTTTATGAACGAACAGACAACACAGAAAGATTCGGAGCTTGAGATAGATCTGCGGCGACTGGTCGGCGCGCTCCTGCGAAAGTCCTGGCTGATCGCGGGCGTAGCCGTGCTGTGCGCGGTGCTGGCGCTGGTCGGCACGGTGCTGTTCGTCGCACCGAAGTATCAATCTTCCGTTATGTTCTATGTGAATAACAACTCCGTATCTCTCGGAGATGTTGATTTTAAGATCACCTCGTCGGATATTTCCGCGTCGAAAAGTCTGGTCAACACATACATCGTGATCCTGAATACGCGCGAAACGCTGGTCGATGTGATCGATTATGCAGAGGTGGATCTGACCTACGAGCGGCTCAAGGGCATGATCTCCGCGCAGGCGGTGGACGCAACGGAAATTTTCCGCGTTACCGTGACGAGCACCGACCCCGTGGAGGCCGAAGCCGTGGCCGGTGCGATCGGCTACATCCTCCCCAAACGCATCAACAGTGTGATTCAGGGGACCTGCGCGCTCGTTGTGGATCGCGCGGTGCTCCCGGCTGAGCCGTGCTCGCCGAACTATACCAAGAATACGATGATCGGCTTCGTCCTCGGCCTGCTGGCGGTGGTCGCGGTGCTGACCGTACTGGAAACACTGGATAATACCATCCGCACGGAAGAGGATATTACCGGCGTCTGTGAGCATCCCATCCTCGCGCCCGTTCCCGGCATGACCGAGAGTGGCAAGGGCGCGACCTATGGCTACACCCGCAGCGATAAAAATAAAGAGGCCGACCGCCGCCCTGCGGTGCTGTTCGGCGCGGATATCCCGTTCTCCGCATTGGAGTCGTATAAGCTGCTGCGTACCAAGCTGCAATTCTCCTTCGCGGGGGAGAGCGGCTGCCGCGTCATCGGCATTACCAGCGCCCTGAGCGGAGAAGGAAAGAGCGTTACGGCGGTCAATTTGGCTTACTCCCTTTCCGAGCTCGGGAAACGCGTCATCCTGCTTGACGGCGATATGCGCCGCCCCACACTGGCGGAAAAGCTGCATATCAAGAAGGATCCCGGCCTTTCCAGCTGCCTGACGGGACAGCGTGACCTGGCAAATCTCGTGCAGTATTGCGAACTTCCCGAAAATGAAAAGGCATTCCACGTGATCACGGCCGGTATCAACCCGCCCAATCCGGTGGAACTGCTCAGTTCCAACCGTATGGATGTAGTCCTGGACACGCTGCGCAAGCACTATGACTATGTCATCATGGACATGCCGCCCGCAACGGAGGTCAGCGACGTTCTGGCCGTGGCGCAGAAGCTCGACGGCATTCTGCTCGTTGTTCGTCAGAATGTCTGCAATCGCATCGCGCTCAATGCTTCCGTGCGGCAGCTTGCGTTTGTCGATGCGAAGATACTGGGTATCGTGTTCAACGGCATCACAGAACAGGGACACGGCTACGGCAAAAAGTATTATAACAAGTATTATCAGAAGCGCTACGGACATTATTACCGCCGGGAGCCGGTCAAGCACGAGCCGATCTCCTGGGAGGAAAAGGATACCGAGCAGTAAATGATCGTATCGGACTTTCACAGTCATATCCTTCCGCAGACAGACGACGGGAGCGACTCGTGCGCGCAGTCGATCGCCATGCTTCGGCTGGAGGCAGAGCAGGGGATCACCCGCGTGGTCGCGACCCCGCACTTTTATCCCGGGCATGACTCACTGGAGCATTTTCTGCACAGACGCGATCGCGCGTTTGCGCAGTTGTCGAAGGAAGCGGCCTGCGATGCAGCATTGCCGCAGGTGCTTTTGGGCGCGGAAGTGTATTATTTCCCCGGCATGAGCCAATCCGACCGCCTCGCCGAACTGGCGATCGACGGAAAAAACGGCATCCTGATCGAAATGCCGCCTCCGCCGTGGACAGAGGATATGTATACCGAGCTGGAACAGATCCGAACGCTTCGGGGACTGGTGCCCATTCTGGCGCACATCGATCGCTATATCAGCCCCCTGCGTACCTGCGGGATCCTTCCGCGCCTGCGGGAGCTTCCGCTGCTGGTGCAGGCCAATGCACGCTTCTTTCTCCGTGCGGGGACTGCTGCCATGGCGCTTCACCTGCTGAAAACGCAGCAGATACATCTGCTCGGCTCGGACTGCCACGATATGACATCCAGAAAGCCCGACCTCGGCCCTGCGCTGAAACGGATCGAAAGCCGCCTGGGCGATGACCCGCTCAAACGGATCGCGCACTGTGAGGCGCAGCTGCTGACACGACCAGATCATACAGAAAGGTTTGAATTCCCATGAAAAAGTTGAGCTCTACAGTTATTCTGCTGGCGATCCTCGCAATGCTGGCATGTCCTGCGTTCGCGGCAGAGGATACCTTCGTGCCCAGCATCGGTTATAAAGACGGCCCGGAGATCGCGGACGCGACCATGTCCGAAGAGGTCGTGTTCGATTGCCTGATCGTGACTTCGCTCAAGGCCGCGGAGGAAAAAACGACGGATATCTCGCAGGAGGCGCGTGACCTTCTGCTGGACGTTTACGGCAAGATCGGCAGCGGCGAAATGGAGCTTCCGCTGGAAGACGGCTATGTCGTGCGTGAGCTGGTGGATCTGAGCTGGAAGCAGGAAGGCTGCATGCAGCAGCACAGCCACGCGCAGCAATTGGGACAGGATGGCGCTACCGTGCGCGTGCGCTTCGAACTGGGCGTGGATGCGGACGATGGGCTGATCGTTCTGGCCTACCGTGACGGCGCGTGGGAGCAGATCGAGTCCGTGACCGTGCAGGAAGACGGCTCCGCGATATGCGAATTCTCGCATTTCTGCCCTGTCGCTTTCTGCGTCGATACGCAGCCGGACGTACCTCCGACGGGCGACCTGACTGCGCAGAGCGTTCTGCTGTGGGTCATGCTGATGGCGGTGTCCATGATGACGATCGTTGTCATGGTGCTCGATCGGCGCAGACACAGACGATAACAGACTGCGATCGGATGGGATGATTTTATGAAAAAGCATAAGTATACAAAGGATATTGTGTTTTTTTCCGTCATTCTGATCCTGATCCTTGTGATGCTTTACAGTGGGCTCCGGATCCTGGAGTCCACTGTTTTATATCACGGAACGGGGCAGGAGACGGACTACGCCGCCAAGACGATCCGCGTCGACGGTGTCTCCTACTTTCCCCGTCAGGATATCACGGTGGTGCTCGTCATGGGCATTGACCGCTATGGTGCCGTGCAGGACAGCGGATTTTATACCAATACCGGCGCGGCGGATGTGGATGTGCTGGTGATCTTCGATGAAACTGCGCAGAAGATCGACCTGCTGTACCTCAACCGTGATACCATGCTGGAAATGCCCGTGCTGGGGCTCGGCGGGAAGAAGGCGGGCAGCGTGTTCGGCCAGCTCGCGCTGGCGCACACCTACGGCGGTGGGCTGGATAACAGCTGCGAAAACACCCGCGACGCGATATCCGACTTCCTCGGCGGCGTACAGATCGATTATTACCTGTCGCTGAACATGGATGCGATCGCTATTTTGAATGATGCCGTCGGCGGCGTGCGCGTAAACGTCACGGAGGATTTTTCCGCCGTTGACCCGTCGATCACCCGCGGCGAGATCACGCTGACGGGGGAGCAGGCGCTGCACTATGTGCAGACGCGCAAGGACGTGGGCGATCAGCTGAACCTGACGCGTATGGAGCGGCAGAAGGATTACATCCGCGGCTTTTCCGATGCACTGCACAAAAAGCAGGAGGCGAATTCTTCCTTCGTGCTTTCCATGTTCAAGCAGGTGTCGCCGTATCTCGTGACGGATTGCTCCAACGTGATGTTCAGCACCCTGGCGGGGAAATACGCCTATTACGAGGTCGACCGCATCCTGTCTCCCAAGGGGGAGAATGTGATGGGCGAGAAGTATTTTGAGTTTTACGTGGACGAGGACGACCTGTTCCGAATGGTGCTGGATCTGTTCTACGCGCCGAAAAACTGACCGTGCGGGAGGAAGCCATGAAGAAACGACCGTTGCCGTGGTTGCTTTCTCAGGTGAAGCGGCGCAGCGGCGCCATTGCACTGCTGCTGGCCGCGCAGATCGTAAATGCGCTGCTGGATGTTTCCTTCGCGCTCGGGAGCCGCGCCGTGATCGATGCGGCGACGGCGGGGGAACGGACGCAATTGCTCGCGGCCTGCGCCCGACAGGGGGCGATCGTTGCGGGCATTCTGGTCAGCCTGACGCTGCTGCGCCATTTGCGGGAGCGCCTGCGCGCCTGCCTGGAGCGCGACTGGAAGCGCAGGCTCCTGCACGGCCTGCTGCACGGCGAATATGCCGACGTATCCGCTTACCACAGCGGCGAGCTGCTCAACCGCATGAATAATGATGTCGCGCGGGTCAATGACGGGATGCTCTCCGTTTTCCCCGCTGCGGCGGCGATGGTCGCGCGCCTGATCGCCTCTGCGGCGGCGCTGCGGGCGCTGGACGGGACGTTTACGGCCATTGCCCTCACGCTCGGCGTGCTCGTGCTCGGGGTCACGGCGCTCGCCAGAGAGCGCCTGAAAGAGCTGAACCGACAGGTCAGCCATTATGACGGCCTCGTCTCCTCGTTTTTGCAGGAGAGCATGGAAAACCTGCTTCTTGTGCAGGCCATGGACGTTTCGGACGAAGTGGAGCGCCGCGCCGACCGCCTGCTGGATGCGCGCTTTGCGCGGCAGCGTCGGCGAAAAAACGTTTCCGTGCTGGCCAATACGTTCGTCAGCGTCCTGTCCTACGGCTCGGGTTTTGCCGCGATGTGCTGGTGCGCGCGGCGGGTCATGGGCGGGGCGATGTCGTTCGGTACGCTCACGGCGGTGCTGCATCTGGTCAGCCGATTGCAGGAACCGTTCGTCAACCTCTCCGGGGTGATGCCACAGTATACCGCCATGCTCGCCTCGGCCGAGCGGTTGATGGAGCTGGATCGGCTTCGGGGCGAGCCTGCGCCGTGCGCCGAGGATCCTGTGCTGCTTTACCGCCGCATGGACGGCATCCGCGCAGAGGGGCTCGATTTTTCCTACGGGCGCGAACCGGTGTTCCGCGATGCGTCGTTCTTCCTGCCCAAAGGGGCGTTTGCCGTGGTCACGGGCGCTTCGGGCGCGGGCAAGAGCACCCTGCTGAAACTGCTGCTTGGCGTGTTTCACCCGAGCGGCGGCAGGCTGTATTGCGGCGGCGGGGCGGGGGAGACGGCGCTGGACCGCACGACGCGCCGCCTGTTCGCCTATGTCCCGCAGGGGAACAGGCTGCTCAGCGGCACGATCCGCGAAAATCTGACCATCGTCTGCCCGAACGCGACCGAGCAGCAGCTGCAACAGGCGCTGTATGTCAGCGCGGTGGATGAATTCCTGCCGACATTGCCGCTGGGCATGGATACGCCGCTGGGGGAGAGCGGCGCGGGCGTGTCCGAGGGGCAGGCGCAGCGCATCAGCATCGCGCGGGCGGTGCTGGGCGGCGCGCCGATCCTGCTGCTGGACGAATGCACCTCCGCACTGGACGAGCAGACCGAGCAGACCGTCCTTTCCCGCCTGCGTACGCTGCCGGGGCGCACCTGTATCGTGGTGACGCACCGCCCGGCGGCGGTTCGGCTGTGCGACTATGCGCTTCGCGTGTGCGGAGGGCAGATCACGGCCGTGCCTGCTGAGTTGTTACGGGAATGTTAATTCTGCAAAATCGGATTTAACAAAAAAACGGTTGATTTTGCCCGCCCGCCATGGTATAGTTCTATCGTAAGTCAGTGCCCCGTTTGGTTATCCGGGCGAGGGACTAAATCTTCCCGGTTCGCCGGGGCACAATACATTTGAAAGGAATTTGATACCCATGAATACTATGAAAAAGAACGGCGGCTTTACGCTGGTCGAGCTGATCATCGTCATTGCCATCTTGGCGATCCTGTCCACCGGTGCCATCGCCGGCTATTCCGCATATATCAAGAGCGCGAACAACGCTGCCGTTGAGGCTGTTCTGAGCGATATTTCCACCTCCGCTGTTCTGGCCAATGCTAAGGCGGGTGCCGTTTCGAACATAGTTGTTGAAAAAGATGATTCTGGTACTTCTGCGAAGCTGAAGATTACGGTTACTGCTACTAATAATAACTTTGCCCCTGATTTTGACACCCTGTTCATCGGTTCTTTGAATGCGACCAATACGACTCAGAGTGGTGCTACAAGTCATACTTTCACCATCAGCCTTCCGAGCGCTTGGGACAACAGCGAGTATGCTGAGGGCAACAATGCCGGTGCCTATTGGAATGGCCACGCATGGAGCGTTGGCACGACCGCGCCTACCACTGGCGAAAACGGCTAATTAGATTTTACTTAAAATCAGCCAGCCCGATCGGGCTGGCTGATTTTTCTGTGTCTGCCCGATGCGGGCTGCCGCGCTGTGGCTCCCTTGTGTAAAGGGAGCTGTCAGCGAAGCTGACTGAGGGATTGTCTTTCT
>CAZIGE010000076.1:0-6166 GCA_964538475.1 uncultured Oscillospiraceae bacterium
ATGGACTGGTCAACGGAAGTCTCGCCACTTACGATGATACCGTCAACCGGAACGGTTTCTCCGGGAAGAATACGGAGAATGTCGTTTTTGCAGATTTCTTCGGCAGAAATCATTTCTTCTTTACCGTTTACAATTCGTCTGCCCTGTGTGGGAGCCAGGGCAATGAGTTTTTTCAGACCTTTTTTTGCACGATCAGTGGTCATATCTTCCAGAATTGCACCAATCGCCATGATGAAGGCAACCTCACCGGCAGCAAACAGATCACCGATACAAATTGCCGCAATCATAGCAACACAAATCAAGTGTGCAGAAGAAATCTTACTGACACCTTTGTTGTGCAGGCTGCGCCATACTGCCAGATACAGCAGAGGAATACCGCTGATCAATACAGTGACCCACGCAGGGTCAACAGGAAGTTCAATCCCAAACTTCGGAAAAAAGAAGCTGCACAGCAAAAACACGCCGCCTACCAATGTGGCAGGAACACCGGCAAGAAAATCATTGAGCTTTTTGAACATAACTGACACCTCTCTCGATTGACACAATCGCTTGTATTGTGGTATACTATATCCGATACAGAACTACTTGTTCGGTACAAGATATATGATACTGATTTCAAAAAGAAAGACAAGAACCAGTTCTTTCATCTTGTTCGTTACGGAACATTTTTGAAAAATTATTCGGGAGGTTGCCATGGATCGCCGTCAAAAGAAAACAAGGGACGCTATTTTTACAGCGTTTACCGCATTACTTTCACAGAAAAATTATAACCAAATCTCCGTACAGGATATTATTGACACTGCCGATATTGGCAGAACCACTTTCTATGCCCATTTTGAAACAAAGGATTATTTGCTCAAAGACCTATGTGAAGAACTGTTCGGGCATATCATAGATACTGCTATGGGGCTTCCTCATGGACATTACCACTATTCCTGTGGCAGCAAAACAGATTCCGTATTTTTGCATTTGCTGCGGCATTTGCAGGAAAATGACCGTAATATTCTGGAACTGCTTTCTTCTCAGAATAACGAAATTTTCCTGCGGTACTTCAAGAGCAATCTGAAAAAGCTGATCGTGATACAGTACGCAGAAAAGGGCTTGCTGAAAAACAGCACCTTGCCGGAGGATTATCTCGTCAACCACATTTCGTCCTCGTTTGTAGAAACGGTGGATTGGTGGGTATCGAGGAATATGAAAGAAACCCCGGAGGAAATCACAGATTACTTTTTGGCGGTTATTGAACCGGTGCTGAAATAAGCCTTGCCTTTTGTTATCAATCCCATCGCGTCTCTCTACAATGCCGAAATTGATAGATTGATAATTAATTCTATCGGTATTTCTTTCTTTGACAGTTGCTTTACTAGTATAAATTTATGTGCGACTTTCCTTGCGTGGGCGTTGATATAATCCCCTTTCGTGCTTCTGCGCACGCCGCCTCACCCAAAAGGAGAGGCGGCGTGCGCAGATTGTGGGCGCGGGGGCTAGAGGTACCCTGTTGAATTGTTGTGTTAATAGTTTTCCGCGCGGAGCTGGAAGAAGCCTTGCGGGTGGTCGCAGGTCGGGCAGACGGATGGTGCGGCGGCTGCAACGCAGACATGCCCGCAGTTGCGGCACTCCCAGACCGCTACGCCGCTTTTTTCAAACACCCGTGCTGTCTCGACATTGCGCAGCAAAGCGCGGTAGCGCGCCTCGTGCTGCTTCTCGATCTCGGCGACCTGTCGGAACTGCGCGGCAAGCGCGGGGAAGCCCTCCTGCTCGGCAGTTTTTGCGAAGCCGTCGTAGAGCTGCTTCCACTCAAAACTTTCGCTGTCTGCGGCGCTGCACAGGTTTTCGGCGGTCGTGCCGATGCCGCGCAGTGCCTTGAGCCAGAGCTTGGCGTGTGCCCGCTCGTTTTCGGCGGTTTCCAGAAAGATCGACGCGATCTGCTCGAAGCCTTCCTTTTTTGCGGCGGCGGCGAAGAGGGTATATTTGTTTCGCGCCTCGGACTCGTAGGAAAAGGCAGTGCGCAGGTTTTTCTCGGTCTGTGTGCCGGAATATTCGGTAGCCATGTTATCACTCCTTTTTAGCAGTATATCAGACCTGCTAAAAAACATACCGAATGATGCACAAAAATTGCAGGAAGCTACCCAGCAGGACGAACAGATGAAATACCGAATGCATCCATTTTTTCTTCACGCCGACCCCGTAGAGCACTGCGCCGACGGTATAGGCCACGCCGCCCGCGAACAGGAGCCGGAAGCCGCGCGCGGTGAGTGCCTCGCGGACGATGGGGAGGAAGAAAATGATGCACCAGCCCATGCCGATGTAGCAGACCATGGAGAAGACGTTGTATTTTTTCAGGTCGATCGCCGTGAGCGTCACGGCGGGAGCCGCCATGCACCACTGGAAGGCGAACAGACCGAAGCCGAGCGGTGCATGCACGGGGCGCAGTGCGCAAAGCGCGATGACGCTGTATGTCCCCGCGATGAGGAAATAGATGGTGCAATGGTCGAGGATTTGCAGCACCTTTTTTCCCGTTCCGCGGTGCAGGCCGTGGTAAACGGCGGACATGGTATATAAGGCAATCATGCTCAGACCGTAGATCAGGGAACCCGCGATCGCCCAGCCGTCGCCGCTGCGTATGGCCTTAAACAGGCATAGGCACAGGGCAACTATGCCGAATGCGCCGCCGACGATGTGTGTGACCATATTCATGCATTCTTCGCCGCGGGAATAGGCGGGGAGTATGCGTTCGGATAATTTGAGTCGTTTTTTCATGAGGAAAGCCGTCCTTTCTTTTCGGGCATCATAGCACATTCGGGCGGTAGAAGCCACCGAAATTGCCAAAAGGGCGACTCTCCCGTCGGGAGAATACCAAAAATGCGGAAGTAGAGCGGGGGAAAGACCCGCGCGATACGAAACGCCCCGACTGCGCATCGTCCGCGGGGGCGACGACGGCATCGGAGCGTTCGGAAAGTATGTGGGGATCAATCTTCGGGGAAAAGCTGCTGCTGGCAATAGCGGATGATGGAACGGCGGGTCACAATGCCGATGAAGGCATCCTTATCGTCCACCACGGGGACGAAATTCTGGGTCGTGGCACGTTCGACCAGATCCTGCATGGAAGTGGTCACGCGGACGGGGATGTTATCCTTGCGGCGGGAAATTTCCATGATGCGCCGCGCCTCGGCCTGACGCATATCCATGTAACACAAATTCTTAAGCGCCCAAAGCAGGTCGCCCTCGGTCAGCGTACCGCGATATTCCCCGCGCTTGTTGAGAATGGGCAGCGCGGCGTAACCCGCCTGCTCCATTTTTTCCAGCGCCTGGCGAATGGTGTAATCATCGTACAGGTAAGAGCAAAGAGCCTTTGGCATCAGAAAAAATAATATATTGTTCATAGAGTCTCCTTACCGGGCAGTTTGGGGCGGTGGGGACGATGCGTGCCGCCCCTGCCTCCAATGCTATTATAGCACAACCCGACGCAGAAATCATGTAAATTCTTTGTATATTCTTTCTTCCGGGTGCCGAATTTTAAGGGTGAAATTTAGTCATTTTTACCAAACGCGTATTCCGTGCAATCCAGTGTCGCAAAATAGTCCAGCTCCGTCTCCGCACGACGGATCAAACGGAACGAGCCGTCCGGGCGCAGGAGCACCTCTGCTGAGCGGAGCTTGCCGTTATAGTTGTAGCCCATGGCGTGTCCGTGTGCGCCTGTGTCGTGAATAGCCAGCAGATCGCCGATCTCGATCCCGGGCAGGCTGCGCTCTACGGCGAATTTATCGTTGTTTTCGCACAGGCCGCCCGTCACGTCATACACATGATCGAGCAGCGAATCCTCCTTGCCAAGTACCGTGATATGGTGGTATGCGCCGTACATGGCGGGGCGCATCAGGTCGGCGGCGCAGGCATCCAGACCGATATATTCGCGGTAGATGTGCTTTTTGTGCAGCACCTTTGCGATCAGATGCCCGTAGGGTGCGAGCATGAACCGCCCCAGCTCCGTGAAAATGGCCACATCGCCCATGCCCTCGGGTACAAGGATCTGCTCGTAGCGCCGACGAACCCCTTCTCCGATCAGCTCAATGTCACATTTGGGCTGCTCGGGGCGGTAATCCACGCCGATACCGCCGGAAAGATTGACGAATGCGATGTGCGCGCCTGTCGCATTCCGCAGGCGCACCGCCAGACGGAACAGCCGCGCGGACAGCTCGGGATAGTATTCGTTCGAGGTCGTGTTGGAGGCGAGGAAGGCATGAATGCCGAAATGGCGCACGCCCAGCCGCTGCAAGCGCGTGATCGCACCGGCCATCTGATCTTCGGTCATGCCGTACTTTGCGTCGCCGGGCATATCCATGATGGTGTTACCGAGGGAGAACGAGCCGCCGGGGTTATAGCGCAGGCAGATGGTATCGGGCAGGTGGTCGGTCAGGCGTTCCAGAAATTCGACATGCGTCGCGTCATCCAGATTGATGTAAGCGCCCACATCGAGAGCTTTGCGCATATCCTTCTCCGGCGTGACATTGGAGGAGAACATGACCTCGTGGCCGGTGATCCCTACCTTTTCGGCCAGCAGCAGCTCGGTGTAGGACGAGCAGTCGCAGCCGCAGCCTTCCTCGTGGAGGATCTTCAAAATATACGGATTCGGTGTGGCCTTTACGGCAAAATACTCCCGAAAGCCCGCATTCCAGGAAAATGCGCGCGAAAGCCGACGGGCGTTTTCACGGATGCCGGCCTCGTTATACAGGTGAAAGGGCGTTGGGATCTGCTGCGCGATCTGCGTGGCCTTTTCCAGAGAAACAAACGGTGTTTTTTTCATGACAGTGACTCCTAAGTAAAAAATAAAACCTGTGCAGACGCACAGGCTTCGCATGAGGGGCGCAAGCCGGACGAAGCAGCGCAGCGGCGTGGCCGCGGGCGGATCGTTTCGGGGCATCCTCGTGTTTTTACCCAGGTCTGCGCTCCATCCGAACGGATGACAGTTTTACACATATTCTGTGCAACCCCAGAGGTCGCCCGCTTGGCAAAGGACGATCTCTTCGGCGGTTTTCCCTTTCCCTGCGCCGCAATTGCCGAAACGGGGCGGGTACTGATGAAAACCGCATCCTCAAACATTGGTTAACCAGTTAAGTATACAGGGTGTATGGGATTTTGTCAAGCTTTTTTTCGGAAATCAGACGTGCGCCGCGATTTCGGCGCGGAGGCTTAAAATATGGCGCATTTTCGGAGATTTGTATAGATTTTTGCGCTGCGGCGTGCTATAATATCTGTACACAGCCGTAATGCGCAGGCACGATCGCGTACGCGGTACGCGTAAATACAAATTTGGAAGGTGTAAAGACAGTATGACAAAAATCGACATTTACTCCGGATTTCTCGGAGCGGGAAAAACTACACTGATCAAAAAGATGATCCGCGAAGCCTACTGCGGTGAGCAGCTGGTGCTGATCGAGAACGAATTCGGTGAGATCGGCATCGACGGCGGATTTTTGCAGGATGCGGGCATCAATATTACGGAAATGAACTCCGGCTGTATTTGTTGCAGTCTGGTGGGTGACTTTGGCAAGGCACTGACGCAGGTGATCGAACAGTATCATCCCGACCGCGTCATCATTGAGCCGTCCGGCGTGGGCAAGCTCTCCGATGTAGAGGCCGCCGTGGAAAAGGTCACGAACGAAGATGTTACGCTGGGCTTTACCGTCGCGGTCGTGGATGCGGGCAAGGTCAAGGTGTATATGAAAAACTTCGGCGAGTTTTACAACAATCAGATCGAAACCGCACGGACGATCATCCTCTCCCGCACGGATTCCGTCCCGCAGGCAAAGCTGGACACGGCCGTTGCGTTGCTGCGCGAGCATAATCCGCACGCCACGCTGGTGACGACTCCGTGGAACGAGTTGACCGGGGAACAGTTGCTGGACGCGATGCGCGGAGAGACGGGCGTGCAGCACGATCTGCAGGAAATGGAGCAGGCGCATCGCGCGCATCATCACGAGGAACACGAGGATGGACACTGCTACTGCCACGATCATGAGCACCATCATCACGAGGAACACGAGGATGGACACTGCTGCTGCCACGATCATGAGCACCATCATCACGAGGAACACGAGGACGGACACTGCTGCCGCCACGATCATGAGCACCATCATCACGAGGAACACGAGGATGGACACTGCTGCTG
>CAZIGE010000076.1:6266-8740 GCA_964538475.1 uncultured Oscillospiraceae bacterium
GCCACGATCATGAGCACCATCATCACGAGGAACACGAGGACGGACACTGCTGCTGCCACGATCACGAGCACCATCATCACGAGGAACACGAGGACGGACACTGCTGCTGTCACGATCATGAACACCATCACCACGCCGATGAGGTCTTCACCGCTTGGGGCGTGGAAACAGCCCGCAAGTTCACGGTTTCCGAGATCGAGGCGGCGCTGGACGCGCTGGACAGCGGGAAATACGGCGTCATTCTGCGCGCGAAGGGGATCGTCCCCTGTGCGGACGGCGGCTGGATCCACTTTGACCATGTTCCGCAGGAAAAGAATATCCGCATGGGCTCTGCGGCGGTCATCGGAAAGCTTTGCGTGATCGGCTCTGCGCTGGCGGAACAGTCTGTCGCGGCGCTGTTTGGGGTGTGAGCGATGCAGCAAATTCCCGTTTATGCCTTTACCGGCTTTCTGGATTCCGGAAAGACCAAATTCATTCAGGAAACGCTGGAAGATCCGCGCTTCAATGCAGGAGAGCGCACGCTTCTGCTGGTGCTGGAGGAGGGGGAGGAAGAATATGATTTCACCGCCTATCCGCATCAGAATGTGTTTCTTGAGGTGCTGGATCAGCAGACGGTCACGACCAAGCAGCTGGCCGCACTGGCAAAAAAATATAAGGCGCAACGTGTCGTGGCAGAGCTGAACGGCATGCAACTGGTCAGCGACCTGTATACCCGATTCCCGGATGACTGGGTGGTGGCGCAGGAGGTCATGTTTGCCGACGCGACGACTTTCATGACCTACAATGCTAACATGCGCAATCTGGTCATGGACAAGCTGGTCGGCGCGCAGATGGTGGTATTCAACCGTCTGACGCCCGGCGCGGATACCATGCCGCTGCATCGGCTCGTGCGTGCGGCGAACCGCCGTATCGACATTCTGTACGACTATACGGACGGCACAACGGCTTTTGACGATGTGGCCGATCCGCTGCCGTTTGATATCGATGCGCCGATCATCACTATTCGTGACGAGGATTTCGCACTGTGGTATCGCGATGTGACCGAAGAACCGCAGAAATATCAGGGAAAAACCGTGTCGTTTAAGGGACAGGTGGCGCTCCTGCGGCGCAACAAGGACGGCGTGTTCGCGCCGGGGCGGTTCGTGATGACCTGCTGCGTGGAGGATATCCAGTTCTGCGGCATCCCGTGCTTCTATGCGCAGGCGCAGAAGCTTGTGCCGCGCGACTGGGTGCAGGTCACGGCAAAAATATCGGCCGAAAAGCACAGCCTCTACAAAGGTGAACTCGGCCCGATCCTGACGGCGATCGAGGTCGCGAAAGCAGACCCCGCAGAGCCGGATGTGGCGACCTTCTGAACAAAAAAGGACGCGATCGTGCGATCGCGTCCTTTCCAGTTTGCGGAGAGGTTACAGGATGTGCCCGATCACATACCACAAAACCAGCATGATAACGAGCAGCGGAACATAGGCGGCCAGACCGGTCGCGGCGATAAAAACGGTGCACAGCCCCAGCTTTTCCAGCAGCACGACCAGCGCGGTGATCAGCGCAGTGGAAACGAGCGACTTGGCGAGCTGACGGCCGATGAAATTGGAAAAGAAGAATGTGTAAAGCGCGCCGACAAGCGGATCGAGAAATGCGAGAACGAGCCCTGTCAGCAGTTTCAGCGAGCCGAGCAGGATCAGCGCCAGCAGCAGACACAGCAGCACCGTCTCGGCCATGGCAAACACCTGCTCGGGCAGAAAGGCGGCGATCAGCAGATCGGCAAAATAGTTTGCCGCAACGGCAAGCACGACCGTGACCAGTCGGAAAAAATACCAGCTGAGCAGGCGCTTGCCCTTGGGCATGATGTCGTCAAGCAAATTCACAAGGAATGCGATAATGACCACCTTGAGCACCTGCTGACACACCAGATGGAAATCCGTGGACAGGATCGGCATGATATGCAGATAATCTCCCTCAATGCTGATAAACGGCAGGGGGGAAAGGAACAGCGTCCAATGCAGGCCGAGGCTGTAGACGATGATATTGAGGATATACAGACACAAAATTTCCACTGCGGAGGAAACGGCATGATTCAGCTGCGCTTTTTTTCCGAAAATAAAGCGGAACAGGGAGCTGATGAGCAGCAGACCGAAGACCAGAATGCCCACAAAGCGGGCGTAGGCCACGACGGTTTCCGTTTGTGTTTGCAGTGTATGGATAAGATCCCCGAACAGATTCATAGTTGCTCCTTATCAGAAAACGGTCGCCGTACGATGGCGACCGTTGTTTCTGTGTTGGTCTGAAATTACTTCAGCTCGGCTTCTGCGCCGGCTTCCTTCAGATCGGCGACCAGCTTCTCCGCGTCTTCCTTGGAGATGCCTTCCTTCAGGGTCTTCGGAGCGTTGTCCACGATCTCCTTAGCTTCCTTCAGGCCCAAGCCGGTAGCGGCACGGACGACCTTGATGACGTTCAGCTTGGAAGCGCCGGCGGCC
>CAZIGE010000077.1:0-8687 GCA_964538475.1 uncultured Oscillospiraceae bacterium
GCTTCTGGCCGATCGCAACGTAAATGCAGATGACGTTTTTCCCCTTCTGGTTCAAAATGGTATCCGTTGCAATGGTGGTCTTTCCCGTCTGGCGGTCGCCGATGATGAGCTCACGCTGTCCGCGACCGATGGGGATCATGGAGTCGATGGCCTTGATCCCGGTTTGCAGCGGGCGGGAAACGTGCTTGCGCGCGAGGATACCGGGGGCGGGCATTTCGATGGGGCGATATGTCTCGGCCGTGATCGGGCCTTTGCCGTCAATGGGCTGACCCAGTGCATCGACCACGCGGCCGATCAGTCCCTGCCCCACGGGCACGGAGACAACGCGGCCGGTGCGCTTGACCACATCGCCCTCCTTGATGCCGTTGTCCGTGCCGAGAATAACGGCGGAAACGGTATCTTCCTCCAAATTCTGCGCCAGCGCATACGAGCCGTTGGGGAATTCCAGCAGCTCCCCCGCCATGCACTGCTCCAGACCGGAGACGCGCGCAATGCCGTCGCCGACCAGGATCACGATACCGGTCTGGCTGACCTCAAGCCTGTTTTCATAATTTTTGATTTGACTGCGAATGATCTTCGTGATTTCTTCGGGTCTTAATTCCATATTCTACCAACTTTCAAAGTACGGTATTTTTCAGCAGCCCGCGCATGGTGTCGAGCCGATGCGCAAGCGTGTCATCGATGCACTTGCCGTCGTATTCCAGCCGCAAGCCGCCGTAGCAGGAAGCGTCCACGCGGCAGCGCAGGCGGATCGTTTTCCCCGTATGCGCGGCAAGCTTATCCCGCAGGCGTGTCTGCTGCGTGTCGGACAGCGCCACAGCCGAAACGACGGTAACGACCAGAATATCATGTGCACGGTCGTAACAGGCTTCAAACGCATCGCAGCAGTCTGCGAAGTGGCGCATATAGCCCTTTTCGGTAAGGATCTTCATAAAATTCAGGAGATACGGGTGTACCCTGTCCCGAAAACTCTGATCCAGAATACGGCAGCGCTCGTCTTTGGGGATATTGGGCGCAGACAGCAGGCGAATAAAATCCGGTTCGTCCGCAAAGGACTGCTTCAAAACCGAAAGCTGACGCAGGATACTCTGCTCGCACCGTTCCTCGGCGGCAAGCGAATACAGTGCCTGCCCGTAAACCGTTCCGACGCGCGTCATAGAGCGTCCCCCAGCCGGTCGATGAAATTGTCCACCAGATCGGCATGGTCGGCGGCGTTGAGCTCCCGCTCGACGACCTTCTCGGCAATGGCCATGGCCATGTCGGACAGCTCATCTTTTGCCTCGTTCAGCGCCTTTTTCTTCTCCTGTGCGATGTCGGCGGCTGCCTTATCCAATATCGCGGCAGCCTCCGCATTTGCCGAGCGAACGATCTCATCCTCCCGCGCCTGTCCGCGCGCGACGGCATCCTTTACGATGCGTTCGCCGGTCGCAGAGGCGGCGGAAAGCTTGTCTTTGTATTCCGACTCCAGCTCCAGTGCCTTAGCCTTCGCGCTGTCGGCTTGCAGATACATGTCGTCGATCTCCTGCTGACGCTCGCGGATCATTTTCATAACGGGCTTAAATAGGAACTTCGTGCCCACGAAAATGACCGTCAGCGTATTGAGCAGGGTAAACAGCGCAGTCCAGGGTTCCACACCGATAAAATCCAAATAGTAACCCACGCACTTCGCTCCTTTCGTTTAGGATAAATAGATCAGCCCAGCGTAAACAGGATCAAAATGGCGATGACCAGAGAATAAATACCGGTGGATTCGGTGATCGCACAGCCCAGTATCATATTCACACGCAGATTGTCCGCCGCCTCGGGCTGACGTGCCATGCCGTCAAGCGCGTGGCTGACCGCGTTGCCTTCGCCGAGAGCCGGCGCGATCGCGCCGATGCCCATGCACAGGCCTGCGCCCAGTGCCTTACCCAAGATTGCCAAACCTTCGCCAATACCCATAATAATGTTCCTCCTAAGATTTTGATAAATGATATTGATATATTCTGCCGCAGAAGCGGCGGTTTGAAGAGATCACGGTTCCTGCTGCACCGCTTCCTCGGGGCCGGGCAGGGATCCTGCGATATACACCATGGACAGCAGCGTGAACACCAGCGCCTGAATGAAGCCCGAAAACAGGTCGAAATACAGCGACAGTACCGCAGGGATGCCATAGGTGAAGATCGGCACATCCGAAAGGATATGCAGGCTTTGCAGCAGGCCGAAGAAGCCCACCGCAAACGTCACCGCCGCAAGGATCTTATGCATCAGCTTGCCCGTTTTTCTGACACGCAGCAGATAATACGCAGCCGAAGCGGCAAGCAGCACGACACCCATCAGCCATCCGGCCGAGGAAACGAGCCCCAGCACCACGGAAGACAGCAGGCTCAGCGCCGAATAGACGATCGCGGAGATGATGCCGCCGACGGACACATTGCTGAAATGACGGAAAGACATCGACAGCGGCTGCGCCACGTCGGAAATGATATTCATGGGGTTGATATAGTTTTTCAGGAAATTTCCGATGCCGTTGTGGTGGATATTGTTGCCCCAGATGATGAAGGAGACCATCAGCGCCCATGTGGCGGTGCAGTTGATATCCGCCGTGGCCGAGCGCAGAAATCCCGTCATGCCGATGTAGCTGCCGCAGATGCTGCACAGAAACAGACAGCCCATGAACGGTGTCCAGTGCACATTATGGCTGCCCATGGCAGAAGCGGTCAGGTTTGTGATCATGCCGACACCCTTTTCCACCAGCACCTGTGTCTTGCCGGGGCGCTTTTGCAGGTTCCGTCCGAGCAGGACAAAGGCGATGCACAGCGCGACCGTCACGATAAACGACGAAACAGTCGTCTGCGTGATGGGAATGCCACCCAGGATCGGGATCGTAAAATAGACATATGCGCCTGTAACCTCGATGCTCATGACTTTTTACCTGACTTTCTGAAAAACTCGATCACCGTAAGGACGGGGAATGTGAAAAACAGCGGGATCACAAGCGCCAGCAGGTTACATGTACCGCTTTTGGCCAGCGCGAGCAGCAGCACAGCCATCACGATCAGGCGCACACTGTAAGAGGTGCGGATCATGGCCTTGCCCTGTTTGACCTCCTGCTCGGCGGCTCTGTCTGCCGCGGCATCGCCCATTATGGCCATAAAGAAAAAGTTTCCTACCGCGATGACACTGCCGAACACGGCACCGAGCACGGCCTTGCCGTCAAAATATCCCAGCAGCGCGAAAAGCCCCAGCATAACGGCCGAGCAGATCAGCTCGCCCGCTGCCAGCAGCAGCGTTTCGCGCACGATGAATTTGCGTGTGTTCATGGATCAGCCTCCGGGTCAATCGTGATCGTTAAAAGAAACGCAGGGGGGCGGTGTATCCCGTTTTTTTCGGGACAGGCGGCTGAGCAGGCGCACGGAGGTGCGCAGGCCGTCCACGGCGCACACGGTACCGAGTGCAACGCCGACCCACACGACCCACTGTCCCCAGCCGAAGCGACCGCGCAGCCATACGGCCAGCAGCGCCCCGCAAACCGGCGGTGCCGCCACATTGATGCCGAACTGCACCAGCCAGACCAGCAAAGACAGCTCTTTCATCCGAAATACCTCCCGCGTTTGCCGGGCTCATGCAAGTGGCATATCCCCCAAAATAATCACAACCAGTATACAGGAAAAGATGTTAACTTTCAAGAGGTTTTTTCCCTTTTTCAACAATTCTTGTCGTTCTTCTTCCCGCTGCGCGCGCAGTTCCGCTTGACTTCCCCGCAAAACGCGGGTATACTGAAGCAGGCAGGCGGAGCATCCTGCCTTATTTTGTCTGGTTGACCGATTTTTTATGATTTGGAGTGTTTTTTTCTATGTTTTTATCTGTTGTGTTATTCGCAGTCGGGCTGTTGCTGCTGATCAAAGGCGGTGACTGGTTCGTAGACGGTGCAGTCGGCCTCGCCCGCCGCTTTCACCTGCCCGATATCATCGTGGGCGCTACCGTGGTATCGATCGGCACCACCCTGCCGGAAGTCATGGTGTCCACCACCGGTGCGCTGGCAGGCTCGGGCGCTATGGCCTACGGCAACGCCATCGGCTCGATCATCTGCAACACCGCGCTGATCGCTGCGATCTCGATCACCTGCAAGCCGTCTCCCGTGAATGTACGCACCATGAAAACGCCCGCCGTTTTCTTTTTTGCCGCATCCGCGCTCTACTGCTTCGCAGCCTACGGGCTCGGCACGTTCCCGCGGTGGATGGGCTTTGCAATGCTGGCGATGTTTGCTGTTTACATGGTCGTGACGGTCCGCAGCGGCCTGCGCCATCCCGACGAAGCGGACGACGAAGCGGAAAACGGCGACACGCCCCGCGTGCGCAGGCTCCGCGAAGAGATCGCGCTGCTGATCCTGGGCGCAGCGGTCATTGCCTTGGGAGCAAATCTGCTGGTGGAGCACGGGCAGGTCATCGCGCTGGGTCTGGGCGTTCCCGAAACGGTGGTGGCACTTCTGTTCGTAGCGCTCGGCACGAGCCTGCCCGAGCTTATCACAACGATCACCAGCCTGCGCAAAGGCTGCGCTTCGCTCGGCGTGGGCAACGTGATCGGCGCGAACGTATTCAACTTGGTGCTGGTGTCCGGCGTAGCAGTCTCGCTCGCCCCGTTTGACGTGCCCGTAGAAAACACGCTACTGGACACAGGGCTGAACCTTTCCCTGGTGTTCGACATCCCCGTGATGCTGTGCGTGATGGGTCTGATGATCCTCCCCGCACTGCTGTCGAAAAAGCTTCGGCGCTGGCAGGGCATCACGCTGCTGTGCATTTACGCCGCGTTCTGCGTTTTGCAGTTCATTCTGTGATCCGACCGTACAAAAAGCTCCCGCAGGCAATTCGCCGCGGGAGCTTCTCTTTTATTGTGCAGGGGACAGCCGTGCGCTGTGCGTGCGGCGATGATACAGGATCGCAAATGCGGCATATTCCGCCGCAAAGGTCAGCAGCCACGAGATCGGATAGGAAACGAACAGCATGCTCGGGTCGTCCGGGTGCGCGGCAAAGACGGTATAGATCCAGCCGATACGGAACACGCAGATGCCCAGTATGGAGATCACCATCGGCGCAACGGAGCTTCCCAGCCCGCGCAGTACGCCCGTCGTCACATCCATAAGTCCCAGCAGGAAATACGGGGCGCATACATACAGCATCCGCACGGCTCCCGCTTCGACGGACTGCGCAGTCGTCTCCGATTCGATGATATAGATGCGCAGCAGCGGCTCACGCGCCAGATACACGCCGCAGCCGGCCGTAATGCCGAGCACCGTCACGCAGCCGAGGCAGATGCGCATGATCCTGCGCACGCGATCGTATTTTCCCGCACCCATATTCTGTCCGCAGAAATTGATGGCGGTCTGGTGGAAGGCGTTCATCACGACGTAGACGAAGCCCTCAATGCTCGACGCCGCTGTGTTGCCCGCCATAAAGACCGGGCCGAAAGAGTTGACGGAGGACTGGATCATCACGTTCGAGATGGAAAACAGCGAGCCCTGAATGCCGGCAGGCAGTCCCAGACGAATGATCTTGCCGATCTGCGCGCCGTATATCTTCATGCGGCGCAGGTGCAGCCGCACCGCATCCGTGCGCCGCATCAGCGCGCGCACCACCAGCACGGCCGACACGCCCTGCGAGAGGATCGTCGCCAGCGCCACGCCGTCCACCGTCATGCCGAAGCCCAGCACGAACAGCAGGTTCAGGATCACATTGATCACGCCCGCGATCGTCAGGTACAGCAGCGGCCCTTTGGTGTCGCCCGCAGCGCGCAGCAGTGCGCCGCAGAAATTATAGACCATGTTGAAGATCATCCCGCTGAAGTAGATCTGCATATAAAGCGTGGCATACGGCAGCACTTCATCGGGCGTTTTCATCAGCAGAAGAAGGTCCTCTGCCAGCGCAACGCCCGCCACCGTAAGCACGATGCCTCCGATCAGTGCGGTCGGCAGCGCCGTATGCACCGTGCGGTGGATCGCCTCGTCGTCCTTGCAGCCGATGGCATGTGCCAGTGTCACGCCCGCACCGGCCGAAAGACCGATAAAGAGGTTAACGATCAGGTTGGTGATCGCACCGGTCGCACCGACGGCCGAAAGGTAGATATCCCCCTTCGCACCGACCACGACCAGATCCGCCGCATTGAACAGCAACTGCAAAAGGCCGGTCAGGATGATCGGGATGGTATACGACACGATGGCGGGAAACAGTTTGCCGGTCAGCATATCCCGGCGGTCATCTTTCATAAACTATCACTTTCTTTCCGAATAAACAATATCGCAGTGGATTATAACGCCTGCATGGCAAATATGCAAGTACTTTGTCGCATAATTCGGGGGGACGGATGTTCCGTCCCCCCGAAGGGTCTGTTTATGGGGGCGCGTTATCCGTTCATATGCTCCGAAGCACGAAAACTGTACGGCAGGAGCTGCGCCAGCGTTACGGTCTGCACGCCGTTCGGCTCGATCATATGGATCAGGAAATCGTCCTCGCAGAATTCGCGCATCACCTGACGGCACACGCCGCACGGCGGAAACGCGCCGGAAATCACGCCGTCCTTGCCGCCGCAGACCGCAATGGCCGTAAAATCGCGCTTTCCGTCATAAACGGCCTTGAAAAATGCGGTGCGCTCGGCACAATTGGTCGGGCCGTAGGCAGCATTTTCGATGTTGCAGCCGCAGTAGACCGTACCGTCGGCGCACAGCAGTGCCGCGCCGACCTTATAGCCGGAATAGGGCACATAAGCATGGGTCATGGCCTCCTCGGCCAGTGCGCAAAGCTCCCGCGTCGTCATAAGATCTCCTCCGCGAAGCTCCTGCCGGGGGTATCATAGGAAACGCCCAGCAGTTCAGTCACGGTAGCGGCGATATCCGCAAAGCTGTCGCGCGTACCCAAATTCACGGGCTTCACACCTTTGCCCAGGATCAGCAGCGGCACATATTCTCTGGTGTGGTCGGTCGTTGCGGTGTAGCCGGGGTCACAGCCGTGATCGGCCGTGATGAGCAGCAGGTCTTCCTCTCCCATTTTCGGCAGGAACGTGCCGAGCCATGCATCGAACTCGGTCAGTGCATTGGCGTAGCCGTCGATATTGCGGCGATGGCCGAAGTTCATGTCGAAATCCACCAGATTGACGAAGCACAGGCCTTCGAACTGCTGCTGCGCGTAGTGATCCGTATGCTGCATGCCGTTGGCATTGGATGTATTGTAAACGAACTCGGACACGCCCGCACCAGCGAAGATATCGTTGATCTTTCCGACGCCGATGGTCGCCTTTCCGCTCGCCCGGATCGCATCGAGCATCGTCTCGCGCGGCGGCTCAAGCGAAAAATCGTGGCGGTTGGAGGTGCGCTTGAAGTCGCCCTTTCCCGTGCCGACGAAGGGGCGGGCGATCACGCGGCCGACACCGTGCCTGCCACGCAGGATTCCGCGGGCCATGCGGCAGTATTCATACAGCTTTTCGGGCGGGACGATCTGCTCATGCGCCGCGATCTGGAACACGGAGTCCGCCGAGGTGTATACGATCAGATCGCCCGTTTTCATATGCGCTTCGCCGTATTCGTCCAGCACGGCCGTGCCGCTCCACGGAGCGTTAGCCAGCACGCCGCGCCCGGTCGCAGCCTTGAACGGTTCGATCACCTCGTCGGGGAAGCCGTCGGGATACGTCGGCAGCGGTGCATCGGACACGACGCCCGCGATCTCCCAGTGGCCGATGGTGGTATCCTTGCCCATGGACGCCTCACGCAGGCGCGCGACCGCACCGCGCGGCGCATCGGTTTTCGGCAGGCAGGAAACGCCGTCGATATTGCCCAGTCCCGCGGCGATCATGTTGGGAATGTGCAGCTTTTCGGATGTGGCGCAGGAAGCAAGCGTGTTGACATGGATGTCGCCGAATTTTTCACTGTCCGGCATTGCGCCGATGCCGAACGAATCCAGAACGATCAGAAAGATCCGTTTCATCTTCTGCCCTCCTCTGTGAGCCGACGGCTCACTTGTTTTCCATGGCGGCAGCCACGTCCAGCGCGACCTTCATCATCTGCGTGAAAGCGGTCTGACGCTCGGCGGCGGTCGTGACCTCGCCGGTGAGGATATGGTCGGAGATCGTGCAGATGCACAGCGCACGCTTGCCGTAGCGCGCGGCGTTCATATACAGCGCAGCGGCCTCCATCTCCAGTGCCATGACACCCATCTTTTTCTGGTTATACAGGGTATCCAGCCCCTCGGGAACATTGGCATGGTCACCGTAGAACGCATCGGACGAGCTGAGGTTGCCGACATGGTAGACCGCGCCGTTAGCCTCGGCGGCCTTGACCGCCTCGCGCAGCAGCTCCCAGGAAGCGATGGGCGCATAAGTACCGGGATAGTGGAACTGGGCGGCGAAATTACTGTCGGTGCAGGCACCCTGCCCGAGCACCAGGTCGTACAGGTGGATATCCTCCTGGATCGATCCCGCGGAGCCGACGCGGATGATATTCTCCACGCCGAAGCAGTTGAACAGTTCATGGCTGTAAATGCCGATGGCGGGCATGCCCATGCCGGAGGCCATGACGGACACCTTTACGCCCTTGTAAAAGCCGGTGTGTCCCTGAACACCGCGGACATTGTTGACCAGCACGGGGTTTTCCAGATAGTTTTCGGCAATGAATTTGGCGCGCAGAGGGTCGCCGGGCATCAGAACGGTCTTGCCGAAGCCGA
>CAZIGE010000078.1:0-8575 GCA_964538475.1 uncultured Oscillospiraceae bacterium
CACGGCGCGCCATTACCTCCACAGGCATACAGCCTTCAAACACGTTTTTGTCCTCAAAGCCGTGCACCGGCGCTTCTTCCGCCGAGATCAGTTCCCGCACGAATGCCTCGTACTCTTCCTTTGTCATAGCGCAGTTGATATAGTCCGGCGTGCCGCGGTCATAGCGGCTCTGCCACCACGCCTTTTGCATATCCACCGACTCGGCCGTGACCAGCGGCGCGGCGGCGTCGAAAAAGTGCAGATAGTCCTTCCCAAAGTGATCTCCGATCGCATCGGAGATTGCCTGCGATGTCAGCGGTCCCGTCGCGATGATCACGGGGCCCTGCGGCACCTCGGTGACTTCCTCGTCAAAAACCGTGATATTCGGGTGATTTTTGATCTTTTCCGTCACCCGCGCGGAAAAACCGTAGCGATCGACCGCCAGACATCCGCCCGCTTCTACGCGTGTTTCATCGGCACAGGCGATGATCAGGCTGCCCATGCGGCGCAGCTCCTCTTTGAGCAGTCCCACGGCGTTTTCGAGCCTGTCGCCGCGCAGCGAATTGGAGCAGACCAGTTCGGCGAATGTATCCGCGTGATGCGCAGGCGATTTTTTATGCGGCTTCATTTCATACAGCTGCACGGCGATGCCGCGTTCGGCCAGCTGCCACGCAGCTTCCGCCCCCGCCAGTCCCGCGCCGATGACTTTTACGCTGTGCATCTTATTTCTCTTTCCCCTTCCCGGTCGTTGCTTTTTTCGTCGATTTTTTCGGTTCCGCGCCGTCGTCCGCAGTTTTTTTCTTATAGTAGCCGCGCTTATCCTCCGGCAGGAAGTTCGGGCAGTTTTCGTTGATGCAGAAAGGTTTGTTTCTGCCCTTGCCGGATTTTTTGAACAGGGTGTTTCCGCAGGTGGGGCAATCCTCCGCCGTCGGCACGTCCCAGCTCATGAAGCCGCACGATGCGCCCTTTTCGCAGGCATAGTAGGCATAACCCTTTTTGCTTTTGCGCTTGAGCATCCCGCTGCCGCATTTGGGGCAGCGTCCGGGCATCCGTTCGACGATCGGTCTGGTATTGGTGCATGTCGGGAAACCCGGACACGCCAGAAATTTTCCGAAGCGTCCGATCTTCACGACCATGTTGCGGCCGCACAGCTCGCAGATCTCGTCCGTGACCTCGTCGGGCACCTTCAGTCGCGTGCCGGCCAGCGCCGTCTCCGCATCTTCCATCTCCCGATGGAAGCTTTCATAAAAATCCGCCATAACATCGCGCCATTTGCGCTTGCCCTCGGCGACTTCGTCCAGGCGCGTTTCCATATTAGCGGTGAATTCCACATCGATGATATCGTTGAAGCGTTCGAGCATCAGCCCCGTTACCACTTCGCCCAGCGGCGTGGGCAGTAACCGCTTTTCCACGCGGTTGACATATTCGCGATCCTGAATGGTGGAAATGACGCTGGCATAGGTGGACGGGCGGCCTACGCCCTTTTCCTCCATCGCCTTGACCAGCGATGCCTCCGTATAGCGGGCAGGCGGCTGCGTGAAATGCTGCTCCTTTTTCCGCTCGGCGACCGAAGCCGTTTCCCCGACGGTCAGGTCGGGCAGCGGCGAGTCGGACACTTCTTCCTCGTCGTCCTTTCCTTCTTCATACACTGCGATAAAGCCCGCGAAGCGCATGCTCTGATGGGTGGAACGGAAGCAGTGGCCTGCACACGCGGTATCGATGGCGATCGTATCAAACAGGGCATTGGCCATCTGCGAAGCGAGAAATCTGCTCCAGATCAGTTTGTAGAGACGGTACTGTTCGCTCGTCAGAGATGCCTTCACACGCTCCGGCTCCAGTTCGACGTGGGTCGGACGGATGGCCTCATGCGCATCCTGTGCATCGGCCTTGGAACGAAAAACATGCGGCGCACCGTAATAATACTGCGCCCCGTAACGCGAGCGGATAAAATCCGCAGCCTCCGCCAGCGCCTCGGGTGCGATGCGCAGCGAGTCGGTACGCATGTAGGTGATAAGACCCGTTGTGCCCTCGCCCGCCACATCAACGCCTTCGTACAGCTGCTGCGCAATGGCCATGGTGCGCTTGGGCGACATGTTGAGCTTTCGCGAAGCCTCCTGTTGCAGGGTCGAGGTGGTAAACGGGGGCGCAGCCGTGCGCTTTTTCTCGCCTTTTTTCACATTGGTAACGGTAAAGTCTCTGCCTTCGATATCTGCAAGGATCGCATCGACCTGCGCTTCGCTTTGCAGCTCGCGCTTTTTTTCGTCGCCGTAATAGCGCGCCAGGAAACTGCCCGGCTTTCCGTTGCGCCTGAGCGTAATATCCAGCGTCCAGTATTCGCGCGGCACAAACGCGCGGATCTCATTTTCCCGATCCACCACCAGGCGCGTTGCCACGCTCTGCACGCGTCCGGCCGAAAGGCCGCGGCGGATCTTTTTCCACAGCAGCGGCGAAAGCTGGTAGCCGACGACGCGATCCAGCACACGCCGTGCCTGCTGCGCATCGACCAGATCGTAATCGATCGATCTGGGGTTGCCGATGGCCTGCTTCACCGTCGCAGGGGTGATCGCGTTAAAGGTCACGCGGCGTATTTTCTCCTCGGGCAGGTCCAGCAGCTCCTTCAGGTGCCACGAGATCGCCTCTCCTTCGCGATCCGGGTCGGTCGCAAGAAACACGGTATCCGCACTTTTGGCGGCCGTCTTCAATTCGTCGATAAGCTTTTCTTTTCCGGGTACGGGAATGTACTCGGGTTCAAAATCGTGTTGCAGATCCACGCCCATCGTGCTTTTCGGCAGGTCGCGCAGATGTCCCATGCTGGCCTTCACCACATAGTCCCCGCCGAGATATTTCCCGATGGTCTTCGCCTTGGACGGCGACTCCACGATCACAAGATTGCAAGGTTTTGCCATGCCATTACTCCGTTTCTTCGATTGTTTTGCGTGTCAGCTCCACGCGTTTGCCGGGCATGCGTTTGATTACGCCCTTGATCTCCAGCATAGTCAGTATCGCGAGGATCTCCCCCGCATTCATGCCGGAACGCGCCATCAGCTCGTCCACGAGCGTCACGCCTTGTCGCAGGATCTGCGCGATCGCGCTTTCTTCCTGCGTCAGCTCCGGCTGCTTCGGTTCGGCGTCAATATACGGTGCTTCGCCGCGGTTGTCAATCCCTTTTTTCTTTATTTTTTCCTTTTTCTTCGCCGATTTTTCGGGGATCTTCGCCTTTTGCGCCACTTTCGTCAGCTCTTTCCCCTCTGCTGCGGCAGCCTGCACCTCATCCGGGTAAGCCGTCTGCATACGTTTGGTTGGTTCTTTGCGCAGCCTGTCCGGGTACAGCGTCGCATATTCGCTCAGGACATCCCAGCCCGAGCTGACGGCGATCGCCCCGTCGCGCAGCAGTGCGTTGCTTCCCGCGCAGCTGTCCACATCAATGTTTCCCGGCACAACGAACACATCACGCCCCTGATCCGCCGCCTGATGTGCGGTGATCAGCGCGCCGCTCTTTTCCGGTGCCTCCACCACCAGCACGCCGCAGCTCAGGCCGCTGATGATGCGGTTTCTTTTCGGAAAATTCCATCGGATCGGGGGCGTTTCCGGCGGGAATTCCGACAGGATGCACCCGTTTCGCTCCACATCCTCAAAAAGCGAGCGGTTCGAAACGGGATAGACGACATCCGCCCCGCAGCCCAGCACGCCGATCACAGGTGCGCCCGCCGTGAGCGCGCCGCGCATGGCCATGCCGTCGATCCCGAACGCCATGCCCGATACGACGATGCCGCCGCAGGAGGCGATCTGGTAGCCCATACGCTTTGCCGTCGTCAGGCCGTAGGCCGACGCGCGCCGCGTTCCCACGACACCGATCAGCGCCGTGCGATCAAAATCCGGCAAATGTCCCTTGTAATACAGCACCGTCGGCGGATCGACGATATTGCGCAGCCGCGCGGGATAGCCCGCGTCCGGCCAGCAGAGGATCCGAATCCCTTTGTCCGCGCAATCATCCGAGATCTTTTCGGCAGCCGTCAGGTTTTTATCCAGCAGCGCCTCCAGCGCTTCTTTCGACAGTCCCTCCACAGCCGAAAGCGCTTCATCGGATGCAAAGTAAATATCCTCCGCGTCCGGGAAGTGGCGCAGCAACGCCATGCGATCCCGATCGCTCAGACCCGCTGCGGTCGAAAGCCATATCCAGTGCAGGAGCATACGCCGCCCCCCTTTCCGTAATCATTCGCCCGGTCAGACCTGCTGCATCTGCCATGCCACGATAGACGCGGCAACAGCAGCATTGAGCGACTCACACGTTTTTTTCATCGGGATGATGAGCGCGTGCCCGGCCTGCGCCAGGATCTGCGGGCGAACGCCCTGCCCCTCGCTCCCGATGACCACCGCCATCTGATCGACGCGCGCGCTGCGGATGTCCCGCGCACGCGGCGAAAGTGCCGTGACCGCCACATCGATGCCGTTTTTCCGCAATGCGGCAGCAGCCTCGTCCCAAGTGGTCTGCACGACCTCGGTGCGGAACACCGCACCCATGGAAGCACGCACGACCTTATGACTGTACGGATCGGCGCAGCCTTCCAGCAGCGCGACCGGCACCTGCAACGCATCGGCGGTACGCAGGATCGTCCCCAGATTTCCGGGATCCTGAATACCGTCGAGCAAAAGCATGGGTGCATGCGGCACAAAGGGCTTTTTATCGGGAAGCCTGCACACAAACAGCGCCCCCTGCGGCGTCGACATCGGCGAAACGGATTGCATCACGTCCTGCGGAACGCGTATCACCCGCACCTGCGGCGGCAGCGCGACCTCCACATCGTCGGACAAGAGCACCGTCTGCAGGCACGCGCCATGTCGGACGGCCTCGTCCAGCAGCTTGATCCCATCGGCCACATAAAGCCCGGCTTCTTCCCGCGCCCTGCGGGAGCCGAGCAGCTGCCTGACCTGTCGGATGAGCGGATTTTTTCGGGATTCTATGCGCTCGTGCGTCATATGCCTGTCCTCTTTTCACGAACGTAGTATAATTTATCATTATAAACAGTCTTATCCGCAATTGCAAGCCCTGTTTTTTGGTATCCCGACGCAAAAAGCGGACGGCACGCAGCCGAAGCCGCATACCGCCCTGTTTCCGTTTTGTTTCGGCGGGTCTTCCCGTCCGTTATTTTCTGCGGAAGGATTTGCAGTCGGTGCACTGATCCATCTTCGGATCGGCCTCGTGCGTACCGACCAGAATGCGATCGAGCGAGCAGTAGTTGGCGCTGTCGCAGTGATAGGCGCACTGCTGCACAGTGCATTCGATGCACTTGTTGGCATGACAATCCATGATCGACGTCCTCCTTTTTTTGATACGGCCATAGTATATCCCGTGAAAAAAGAATTATACCGCCCGATCGGATTGCATTTTCCGTGTTTTTGTGCTATACTGATAAAAAATACGAATATACGGAGGTTCACGCCATGGCTATTATTTCCCCTTCCATCCTCGCGGCGGATTTCGCAAATCTGGAACGCGATGTACGCGATATCGCGCTGCACGGCGGTGACTGGATCCACGTGGACGTGATGGACGGCATTTTCGTTCCGAATATTTCCATCGGCATTCCCGTAGTGCGCGCCCTGCGCAAGGTCACCGCACTTCCGCTGGATGTGCATCTGATGATCGACCGTCCCGCCCGCTATGTGGAGGAATTCGTCCGTGCCGGTGCGGACTGGCTGACCATACATATCGAAGCCGACCAGCCGCAAAACACGCTCGATGCACTCGATCGTATCCATGCCCTCGGCTGTAAGGCGGGGATCGTCCTCAAGCCGCGCACGCCCGCGGAAGCCGCGATCCCCTATCTGGACAAATGCGACATGATCCTGGTCATGACCGTCGAGCCGGGCTTCGGCGGTCAGAAGTTCATGGCCGACCAGATGCCGAAGCTGCGCCGATTGCGCCAACTGCTCGACGAGCGCGGGCTGAACTGCCTGCTGGAGGTCGACGGCGGTGTGGATGCCGTTACGCAGTCTGTATGCAAGGAAAGCGGCGCGCAGGTGCTCGTAGCCGGCTCAGCCTATTTCAGATCCGATGATCGCAGTGCGTTCGTGCAGCTGATCCAAAGCTGAGGCGCGGGAGAGCAGCTCCCGTTCGATCGACAGACCAAGCCACGCGGGTATGCGGCATTTGCCGGATACCCGCTGCTTTTTTCTGCAAATAAGAGGGCTTCCTCCCCGCAAGCTGCCGAGCCGTCGGGATGCTGTCGATTTATGTTAACTTTCTCTTGCATTTTCGGCGTTTTTGCGCTACAGTATAGCCAATATTTTCCGTGAGGTGATCGTTATGCAAAAACGCAAAGCTTCGGGGCTCGGCCTTCGGGTACATCCGTTTTTCTTCCTGCTCGGCGCGATCTTGTTCTGGGAACTGCTGCTGCACGGGCTTTTCTTTCGGGAGTTTAACGAACGCATCCTGTTCGTCATCGGCTACAGTGCCTTTTTTGCACTGTTTTTCACCGTGCTGAGCGGTTTTTTGCCGCGCATCGGCAATCTCATCATTTTTCGTGTGATCCTCGGCCTGCTGTATCTGTGGTATGCGGCGCAGCTGATCTATTTCAGGATCTTCGGCGGGTTCATTTCCGTTTCCCTGATCCAAATGGGCGGCGCGGCCGTGACCGGATTTTTCAAGGAAACGGTGTCCTGCGTAGTGCACAATCTTCCTATGCTGCTGTTGCTGGCACTGCCCGTGGCCGCGGCGGAAGTGTTGCTCGGCTGCAAGCGGATGCAGCTCACGCGCCGTCGCCTGCTTCGGCAGGGTGCGGCACTCGTGCTGTGCGCGGCGCTGCATCTGCTCTGTCTGTGGTGTCTCCCCCTCGGCGGCACGGGCGCTTACACGGTGTATGATGTTTACCACAATAACAACACCGTCACGGATTCCAGCGTACGTTCTCTCGGCTTTCTGACCACTTTTCGGCTGGAGCTGAAAGGGATGCTGTTCGGCGACGTGCAGCTTCCGGGAGAGGATGACCCCGATGCGCTCGGCGGCCTGCTCGATATGCTTCCTTCGCTGCCCCGCCCCACCGATCCCGCCCCGACCGTTCCGTCCGGGGAAACGGAGCCCACGGCTCCCACGACTCCCACGCCCGTTTATCGGGATCAGGTCATGCAGATTGATTTCGACGCGCTGCTGGCGCAGGCGCAGGCCGAGGGAAACACGACCCTTGCCACGCTGCATCAGTATTTTTCCGCGCAGACACCGACCAAAACGAATGCATACACCGGGATGTTCGCGGGGAAAAACCTGATCTTTATGGTCTGCGAGTCCTTCTCCCCCGTAGTCATCAGTCCCGAGCTGACCCCGACACTGTACAAGCTGTACCATGAAGGCATCCGCTTCGAGAATTTCTACGGCACATACTACAATGTCACCACCAACGGGGAATATACCGCCTGCATGGGGATCTTCCCCGATCTGTCACGCAGCAAAAAGGACGGCAGCTTCGCCTACTCCGCCAAGAATTATGTCCCCTTCGCGCTGGGCAATATGTTCCGCACGCAGCTCGGTGTGAACGCCTACGGCTACCACAATTACCGCGGCAGCTATTACAGCCGTGAAAAATCGCACCCAAACATGGGCTACGACTGCAAATTCCTGGGCGCGGGGATGCATTTCACCTACGGCTGGCCAAGCTCCGATCTGGAAATGATGCAGCAGTCCATCCCGGATTATATCGACCGGGATCGCTTCCACGCGTACTACATGACTTTCAGCGGACACTACGCCTACGATTTCAAGACCAACCCCATGTGCTTCACCAACGAAGATGCCGTCGCCGATCTGAACTACAGCGAAACGGTAAAGGCCTACATTGCCTGCCATCTTGAACTGGAAAAGGCCATGGCATATTTGATGGAGCAGCTGGACCAGGCCGGGCAGCTGGAAAACACGGTGATCGTGATGACCTCCGACCATTTCCCCTACGGCCTGACGCAGAAGCAGTACAACGAACTGGCCGCCGAGCCGAAGGATAAGGATTTCGGCATCTACGAAAACGCCTTTATCTGCTGGTCCTACGGCATGGAAGACCCCATTTGCATCGACACGCCCTGTTGCACGGTGGATATCCTGCCCACGCTGCTGAATCTGTTTGGGCTGGAATACGATTCACGTCTGCTGGTCGGACAGGACATCCTCGATCCCGATGCAGAGCACATCGCCATCCTGCATAACGGCTCGTTCATCACGCAGGCGGTCAAATTCAATTCCGCAAACGGCGAAGTGACCTATCTGACAGACGAGTCGCTCGTGCCGCAGGGATATGTGGACGCCGTCATTCAGCGTGTGCAAAATCGATTTACCGTTTCCACGGCGATTTTGAACAACGATTATTACCGCGTCGTATTCCTACCGGACAACTGACACGCAAATTTGATCGAGCGGATATAATTTCAATTGACATTCCCGTCGGTTGCCTGTATAATATACGCGGAAAATCACGGTTTTCCGACCATGTATATCAAAAGCCCGCGGGCTTTGAAAAGAAAGGATAATTGCCATGATCTACAGTGCAGAAGTACAAAATATGTGCACCGTGGCCAAGGGTGCCTATCACGGCCCCGCTCCCATCCCCGAAGA
>CAZIGE010000079.1:0-8155 GCA_964538475.1 uncultured Oscillospiraceae bacterium
GCGGCGTGGAGATCCTTGGCCTTGTTGCCCTGGATCTCCACGCCGCAGCCGAGCACCTTCATCAGGTCGGTGATGATGGGGGAGGCGAATATTCTGGTGTAGTCCGCCTTCAGGCAGTTCAGGATCTTGCCGCGCACGGGCATGATCCCCTGAAATTCCGCGTCGCGACTGAGCTTGACGCTGCCCAACGCGGAGTCGCCCTCCACGATGTACAGCTCGCGCCGACCGACATCCCTGCTGCGGCAGTCTACGAACTTCTGCACGCGGTTGGCGATATCCACCTTGGCGCTCAGATTTTTCTTGATATTGGTTTTGGTGCGTTCGGCCGACTCTCTGGCGCGCTTGTTGATCAGCACCTGTTCCGCCGCACGGTCGGCCTCCTGCCGATTTTCGATGAACCAGATCTGCAGCTGTTCTTTGAAAAAGGCGGTCATGGCTTCCTGCGTGAATTTGGAATTTACGCTTTTTTTGGTCTGATTTTCAAAGCAGCCGATGGTGGAAAAGCAGTTCGTCACCAGCACCAGACTGTCCTGGATATCCTGATACAGTATCCTGCTTTTCGCGTCCGTTTCGCTTTTGGTATACTTATTGTTTTCGCGCAGAAATTTATCGAACGCCGCCGTAAAACCGAGGCGGACGGCGCGATCCGGGCTCCCGCCGTATTCCAACCACGAGGAATTGTGGTAATACTCCACGCGGCTGACCTGCTTGGAGAAGCAGAACGCCACCGTGATCTTCAGCTTCATCTCGGGGCGGTTTTCCGCGTCACGCCCGCGCCGTTCCGTCTCCCAATAGACGGGCATGGTGAACGCATTGTCCCCCACGAGTTCCTCTACGTACTGTTTGATCCCGTCACGGTAGCAGAATTCCTCTTCCTCAAATCGCTTCCCGACCTGATTGCGGAATTTGAAGGTCACGCCGCGGTTCACGACGGCCTGCCGCTTGAGCACATCACGGTAGTACTCCACGGGGATGTTGATATCCGTAAAGACCTGCCTGTCGGGACGCCAGCGGAAGCACGAACCTGTTTTACGACCGCGATCCGTCGGCTCTTTTTTTAAGCCGCCCTTGTTGCGCCCCTTTTCAAAGTGCAGATCATAGCGAAAACCGTCGCGGCGGATGGTCGCATCGAAATATTCGGATGCATACTGCGTCGCGCACGAGCCGAGTCCGTTCAGACCGAGAGAATATTCGTAATTTTCGCCGTTTTCGCCGTATTTTCCGCCGGCATACATCTCGCAGAAGACCAGCTCCCAGTTGTATCGCTTTTCTTTTTCATTGTAATCCACGGGGCAGCCGCGACCGAAGTCCTCCACCTCGACGCTCAGATCTTCGTAGCGGGTGACGAGTATGGTGTCGCCGTGCCCCTCTCTGGCTTCATCGATCGCGTTGGAAAGGATCTCGAAAACAGCATGCTTGCAGCCCTCCAGATCGTCCGATCCGAAGATAACGGCAGGGCGCTTGCGCACGCGCTCTTCGCCCTTGAGCATGGAAATGCTGGAATTTCCGTATTGTTCCTGTTTCTTTGTCGCCATAATAATGTTACCTGCCATAGCTTTCCGTTGTATTCATAGTTTCCGAAAAATACCCTATGTATTATACCCGCTTTTTTCGGCAAAGTCAACCTTTTGCCACAGACCGCCGCTATTCGGCCCGTTCCGCGAAAATGTTTCCTTGACAGAACGGACGATATTTTATACAATGACTGTGTATTCTTTACGGAAAGGCAGGGCACCCGATGGAACAATCGCTGCGCAGTCTTCCTGCGGTGCTGCTGCCCTGGTATCGCGCCGACCACCGGCAGCTTCCCTGGCGCGAGGATCGCGAGCCGTACCATGTCTGGCTGTCCGAGATCATGCTCCAGCAGACGCGTGTCGAGGCCGTCAGGGGCTACTACGCCCGCTTTCTCGCCGCATTGCCGAGTATTGCGGCGCTGGCCGATGTGCAGGATGCGCTCCTGCTCAAGCTCTGGGAGGGATTGGGCTACTACAGCCGTGCCCGCAATATGAAAAAAGCGGCGCAGATCATCGTGCAGCGTTACGGCGGCGTATTTCCGTGCAGCTACGACACGATCCGCGCGCTTCCCGGCATCGGCGATTATACCGCAGGTGCGATTTGCTCCATCTGTTTTGATATGCCGACCGCGGCGGTGGACGGCAATGTGCTGCGCGTGTATGCGCGCCTGACGGCTGATCGGACACCCGTGGAGCAGCCGAAATTCAGAAAAACGGTGGCTCGGCAGCTGGAAGCGGTCTACCCGACAGAGGCCGGGCTGTTCACGCAGGCGCTGATGGAGCTGGGCGCAACGGTGTGCCTGCCAAACGGAAGGCCGAATTGTGCGCAGTGCCCGTGCAGCGGCTTTTGCGCGGCGCTTTCGGAAGGGATACAGCGCGAATTGCCGGTGCGCAGCCCGAAGCGTGCGCGGAAAACCGCATACAAAACCATATTTATCCTGTCGTGCCGCGGGTGCTACGCGCTGGTAAAGCGTGGGGAGAACGGCCTGCTTGCCGGTCTTTGGCAGTTCCCCGAGGCCGAGGGGATTTTGGAACCGGCGCAGGCACTGGCTGCGGCGCGGGATATGGGGCTGCGCGTCTGCGACATCCGTCGGCAGACGGACAGAAAGCATATTTTTACCCACATCGAGTGGCAGATGCGCGGCTATTATCTGGAGGTCGAAGATACCAATGACACGTTTTCCTGGCAGACGGCCGAGCAGATTCGGCGCGAAGCGGCGCTTCCGACGGCGTTTCGGCAATTTTTTGATGTCTGACGGGATCTTGTACGATACGAATGAAAAATCGGGGGATTGGATCATGCGAAATAAAACGATCGTGTGGCTCGTGTTTATGCTGGCTGCGGCGATGATGCTCTGCATCGGCGCATCGGCGACACAGACACAGGAAAATGAACAGCCGACACAGCCGACGGCGGCGCAGGAGGATGCGAGCGGGGAAACATTGCCCGTCGGGGAGAATGAAAAGACCGATGACGGCGACGATACACAGCATGTCTGCCGATATGAGCAGATCGTCACGCCGCCCGACTGCACGAACGAGGGCTACACGACCTACACCTGCGCGTGCGGGGACAGCTATGTGGCGGATCGCGTTGCCCCGTTGGGACACGACTACGGCGCGTGGAAGCAGCTTTCCGCGCCTACCTGCACGACAGACGGCGCGCAGACGCATACCTGTGAGCGCTGCGGCCACAGTGAGAAGCAGACGCTGCCGCGGCTCGGACACGAGGATCAGGTCACCGTCACGCCCGCGACCTGCACGCGATCGGGCTATACCACGCATACCTGCCGCCGTTGCCTGAGAACCTATACGGATCAGATCGTACCGAGGCTGGAGCATGCCTACGGCGATTGGACGGTCATCCGCGAAGCGAGCTGTACCGCCGAAGGCCAGAAAAAGCGGGTATGTGCGGATTGCGGAAGCTTCGAAAATGCAAGCATACCGCCCCACGGCCATGACATGGGGGACTGGTTCGTAACAAAAGGATCGGGCACATCCGTGCGTCGCCGTGAATGCAAAAACTGCGATTATTACGAAGAGGAAGAGATCTCCGAGCAGGCGCACGAGTATGTCGCCGAAGTCACCGCGCCGACGTGTACAAAGGGCGGCTATACGACCTACCGCTGCACCGTCTGCGGCCACACCTACACGGCCGATGAAACAAGACCGCTCGGACACAACTATACCGAGACGGTCACCGCGCCGACCTGCACACAGGAGGGGAAAACGACCTGCATCTGTATGACCTGCGGGCACAGCTATGAAAAGGACATAACGCCCGCTGCCGGACATACCTTCGGGCAATGGTATACGGAAAAAGAGGCGACCGCCGAACAGGATGGCACGCAGCGGCGTGATTGCCAACACTGCGCCTACAGCGAGCGCAGGAGCATCGCCGCAACGGGAACGACCGAGCCGACCGTGCCGCCGACAGAGCCGACCGAGCCGACCGAGCCCCCCACACAGCCGACGGAGTCGATCGATCCGACCGCCCCGACGATAGATCCGACTGCTCCGCCGACAGAGCCGATCGATCCGACCGCTCCGACGACCGAGCCGACCGCTCCGACGACCGAGCCGACCGCGCCGCCGCAGGCAGAGCCGCCCGCATCGGGCGAAACGCCGGGCGGAGAGGAAGACCCGAATTTACGGATCATCTGGATCGTGATCGGGGGAAGTGCCGCAGTCGTCGTGCTGACGGGCGGAGTTTTGATCCTGGAAGCGCTGAAAAAGAGCAGAAGAAGATATTGATCCGCAGCCGTGCAGGCGCGGAAAGCCCGAAAGGCCGCGTATCGAGATCGATGCGCGGCCTTTTCAGCCCGTAAAGGCACACCTGTCATAAACGGCGCGGCGCGCGATATGGAAAATATGGCGCTTGCTTTTTTGTGTAAATGCGCTAAAATAAAGAATATCTATTGCCTGGAGGAAGCATCCCATGACACAACAAAAACTTTCCGAACTTAAGCCTGCGGCTGTTTTTCATTATTTCGAGGAGTTGTGCGCCATTGCGCACGGCTCGGGCAATACAAAGGCCATCAGCGATCACCTGTGTGCTTTCGCGCAGGCGCATGGCCTTCGTTATCGGCAGGATGCGCTGAACAACGTCCTGATCTTCAAGGACGGCGCGCCCGGCTATGAAACGCACGCCCCCGTCATCGTACAGGGACATCTGGATATGGTATGCGAAAAGGACGCGGACTGCCCCATCGATATGGAAAAGCAGGGGCCGGATATTTATCTGGACGGGGATCGCATTCGTGCCAGAGGCACCACGCTCGGCGCGGACGACGGGATCGCCGTGGCATACGCCATGGCGCTGCTGGCTGCCGATGATATCCCGCATCCGCCGCTGGAGGTGCTGCTAACCGTGGATGAAGAGGTCGGCATGGAGGGCGCAGCCGGCGTAGACCTGTCCGAGCTGCGCGGCAGAACGCTTATCAATATCGACTCCGAGGAGGAGGGGATATTCACCGTCTCCTGCGCGGGCGGAACGCGCGCGACGCTCAGCCTGCCGTTTGCGCGCCACGCGGTCTACGGCCCTTGCGTCACACTGACCGTGGACGGACTGCGCGGCGGACATTCCGGCGTGGAGATCCACAAAAACTATGCCAATGCCAACAAGATCATGGCGCATTTCCTCTCCCGTGTGCGCGAGCTGATGCCCGTTTGCATGACAGGGCTCTCCGGCGGGGCGAAGGACAATGCCATCGCGCGCGCGTGCAGGGTGACACTCGTGGCGATGGGGAGCCATATCGAGCGCATCAACGCCGTGGCTGAGCAGCTGCAACAGGAGATCCGCACACAGTTCGACGAGCCGAATGCGCGCGTCTATGCGGATGATGCGGATGCGTTCGGCGGAAATGCGCTCTCCACGCAGGACAGTGATAAGCTCATCCGCCTGCTTGCCGAGATCCCGAACGGCGTGCGCAGCTACAGTGCGGATATCCCCGGCCTGGTGCAGACCAGCCTGAATTTGGGCGTGGCGGTGCTGGATCGGGACGGCCTGCGCCTGACGACCGCCGTGCGCAGCAGCGTCAATGCGGAAAAGACCGCCCTGCTCGGGCAACTACGGGCATTGGCGGAGGAATACGGTGCCGATTATCGGCAGGCCGGCGATTATCCCGCGTGGGAATACAGAAAAGACTCCCGCCTGCGCGATACGATGGTGCGTATCTACCGCCGGATGTTCGATGCGGAACCGCAGGTGGTCGCGATCCATGCGGGGCTGGAATGCGGCCTGCTCGGCGAAAAGCTCCCCGGGCTGGACTGCGTCTCCATAGGACCGAACATGCACGATATCCACACCACACGCGAATCGTTGGAGATCGCCTCGACCGCACGGACCTGGGAATTCCTGCTTGCTGTGCTCGCGGCGCTGTAAGCACTGTTAACCGCGGACGAGACTGTACACACGGCGCACGTCCTCTTTTCCCGTGATGCGCAGCAGAAACAGCAGCGCACCCAGCACCGCGCAGAAGCATACTACCTGTATCAGCGGCGTGCCCGCGTGCATGGCGATACGAACGGACAGCGCGGTCGCGCCTACTGCCAGGATCGGGATATGCACGGGGAAAGACTGCTGTGTGCTTTTCAGCAGAAGCCCGATGCTCAGCAGGAAGTTGACGGCGTGCGTGACGGCAAAGCTGAACAAATATCCCTGCATCCCGTATTTCGGGAGCAGAACATACAGAAACGCGACATCCAGCGCGGAGGTCAGAATATTGAACCGCACGCAGACCTTCTGTTGCCCCAGTCCTTTGTTGATCGCATCGGTCACGGCATCGCAGTACAGCATGGGGATCAGCCAGGCGTATTGCCGCAGGGTCTGTCCGACCTGCACGTCGCCGTAGAGCCATTGCCCAAGCGGCTCGGCCAGCAGATATTCCGCCCCGCAGGTAAAAAGCCCGTAAAGCAGCGCGATGCGCATACTTCTTCGGCTCAGATCGCGGATGCGTTCGCGGCGGCCTGCGGCGTGGCATCGCGCAAGCTCGGGAATCAGCAGCTCCGATAGCGAAAACAGGATGCACGCGGGGAACATCATAACGGGAAAGACCATACCGCTGAGCATTCCGAATGCGCCCAACGGGTCGCTGATGTCGCCACACAGGGAAAGACGGCGCGGCACCATCAGATTTTCCGCCGTTCCGATTCCGCAGCGCAGATCGTCTGCAACGGCCAGCGGCACGGCGGTATGCAGTAGCCCCGTGTGCGCGGCATGATCACATGCACCGCCACGTGGGTCGCGGCTCCGTATCCATGCAAGCACGCACAGCGTCAGCACGCTGCCCAGCCCGCTGCCGAGGATCACGCTCATGCAGCTTCGCCCCGCGTCGCCCGCTGCCCAATACCGCAGAAAGAGCATGGTCGCGACGATCGCGCACACCTGCTCGGCTACCTCGACGGCGACCAGCGTTCCGATCCGATTTGCGCCCGTGAAATAGCCCGTCATAACGCCGCAGAGACAGCTTACGGGCAGAAATGCGCAAAACAGGCGCAGGCTCTGCACGGTTCGTGCATCCGCGATCCAGTGCACGGCGATATATGGCGCAAACAGATACAGCGCCGCCGCGACCGCGCCGCTGCACACGAGACTGTATCGGATGCAGCGCGAGAGTACGCCGCAAAGCCGCTGCGGCCTGCCGCGCCCGAGCTGCTCGGCGGTCAGATACATCGCTGCGGTCCGCGCACCTGCCGTGCCTGCGACCATGGCCAGATTTCCGACGCTCATGACCAGCTGCAGCAACCCGACGCCTGCGGCTCCGAGCGAAGCACTGATGTAGACCTGAAATGACGTGCCCGCAAAACGAAGCAGCAGATTGACAGCCGTCAGCATCAGCGCGCTGTAAAAGATCGGCATTCGCCTTGCCATGTCCATCCCTCCCTGTCTGTGAGTATATGACCGTGCGCGGGGGGATATGTTCCGCGCCCGCCGAACCGCATGCCGCGGCGCAGAGCGCCCGCCGATTTTGTCGCGAAAAAAGCGGAAAACAGCAAAAATAATGTTTGACAAATGGCGCAAAGACCTGTATAATATCCAAGCATGATTGTGAAAAGGGGGATACTATGCTGTTAGGGCTTTCCAAGATCATCGATTGCCCGGGGCAGAGTGTCGATTTTTCCGTCAGCATTGATCTGAGCGATCTTCGATTCGGAAACTGCTTCCCGGTCACGGAGCCGGTAAGAGCGGAAGGTACGGTGCGTAACACCGCCGGCGTTTTGATGATGTCCGGCATGATCGGCACCTGCCTGCACGGCGTGTGCGACCGCTGCGCCGCCGATTTTACCCGCGATGTCCGTATCCCGTTGCAGGTGGTTCTCGTCACCGAGCTTTCCGACGAAGAAAACGAAGATGAATGGGTATTCCCTCTGGAGGGAGACAGCGCCGACCTGGATGACATCGTTCGCACGGTTTTCGTGCTGAATATGGAGTCCAAGCTGCTGTGCAGGGAAGATTGCAAAGGGCTGTGTTGCCGTTGCGGCCGAAACCTCAATCTGCAACCCTGCAGCTGCCAGAAGGAGCTCGATCCCCGATTTGCTGCTTTGAAGCAGCTTCTTGAGAAATAACATCCAAACGAATGCTGTGAAAAGCAGTTTGACCAAGGAGGTGTCACCATGGCTGTCCCTAAGTGTAAAGTGTC
>CAZIGE010000080.1:0-8121 GCA_964538475.1 uncultured Oscillospiraceae bacterium
TTGTCGGCAACCTCTTAAACGGGAGCATCACAACCTGCTGGTTTGCCGGTTCTATCGATGTCGATAAAGTAGTTGAGCAGCGCCCATTCCAGACGCGCGCCCATGCCCGTGTACATCCAGTTGCCGGAGCCTGCCAGCTTGACACCGCGGTCATAGTCGATCAGGCCGAGGCTCTGGCACAGATCAACGTGATGCTTCGGCTCGAAATCGAACGAATGCTTCTCGCCGATGTAGCGCAGCGGCTCGTTGTTTTCCTTTCCGCCGGGCTTCAGGTCGGGGTCGGGCAGGTTGGGCAGGCTGAGCATGGCGGTACGCAGCTGCTCGTCGAGCAGCTTGAGTTCTTCCTTTTCGGCGGCGATCTGCTCGTCGATCTGCACGGAAGCTGCCATATTCGCGGCGATCTGCGCTTCGATGGCGGTCACGTCCGCGCCGGACTTCTCGGCACCTTTTTTCTGTCCGAACAGCTTGCCGTTTTCCTTGGCAAGACGGTTTTTCTGCGCGGTCTGTCCTTCGGTTGCGGTCTTCAGGGCGCGGACTTTGACATCCAGCTCCACGATGCGATCCACGACCGCGTCGCAGTCGACTTCCTTCGCGCGCAGCCCGGCCTTGACGGCTTCGGGATTTTCCTTGATTTTTCGAATATCCAGCATGATGATACCTCTCTATGACATATTTTTCGGATAATTGTTGTCTATTTCAGGGTCAGGAGTGCATCCAGCAGTTTTTGCAGATCCTCCTGCCCGTAAAATTCCAGCTCAAAGCGCCCTTTGCGCTTGCCGTTGACGATCCTGACACCGCGCCCGAGATGCTTGCTGAGATTTTTTTCGCACTCGCCGATATAATCGACCTGCAACGGCTGCTCCTGCGGTGCGGGCTTGGATTCCCGCTCCATATTTTTGCACAGCAGTTCGGCCTGCCGCACGGACAACCCCAGCGCGACGATCTTCTGCGCGGCGGAGAGCTGCTTTTTCTCGCTTTTCAGGCTCAGCAGTGCCCGCGCGTGTCCCGCCGACAGGCTCCCGCTGCGCACCTGATCGAGGATCTCCTGCGGCAAATTCAGCAGACGCAGCGCGTTTGCCACGGCGGGGCGCGATTTTCCGACGCGCGCGGCGGCCGTTTCCTGCGTCATTCCGTATTCGTCCATCAGGCTGCGATAGCCCATGGCTTCTTCGACGGGGTTCAGGTCTTCGCGTTGCAGATTTTCGATCAGCGCCAGTTCCATTGCTTTTTTATCGTCCGCCTCGATCACGACGACGGGGACTTCGGAAAGCCCCGCCATGCGCGCGGCGCGCCAGCGGCGTTCGCCCGCGATGATCTGGTAGTACCCGCTGGGCAGTTCGCGCACGGTCAGCGGCTGCAAAATGCCGTGCGTGGCGATCGAGTCCGAAAGCGCGGCCAGCTCCTCGGGGTCGAAATCGCGGCGCGGCTGCTCGGGATTCGGCTCGACGCGGTGAATGGGCAGCAGGCGGTACGGCGTATCGTCTGCCGGGCGTTCGTCAAAATCGCCCAGCAGCGCGCCGAGCCCACGCCCGAGCCCCTTGTTGGATGCCATAAAATCATTCCTTACATTATATAATAATAGCAGATGGTCAAAAATACATCATTTTAAGCGCGGCTGCGAGAGCTCCCCGGGGAAAAGGCTGTACATTGGAGGGAAGCGGCGTTACAGCTTTTCACGAAGCTCACGCGCGGCGCGCCGATACGCCTCCGCGCCGCGGCTGCTGCGGTCGTACGCTGTGACGGGCAGGCCGTGGCTGGGCGCTTCGGACAGGCGCACGTTGCGCGGGATCGCGGTCGCGAGCACTTTGCCGGGGAAATGGCGGCGCACTTCCTGCGCCACCTGTGTGGAGAAATTGGTGCGCCCGTCGAACATCGTCAGCAGCACGGCGAAGATGTCCAGACGCGGATTGATGCGCTTTTTCACGATGCGCAGGGTGGTCATCAGATCGCTCAGCCCCTCCAGCGCGTAATATTCGCACTGCACGGGGATCAGGATGCTGTCCGCGGCGGCCAGCGCATTGAGCGTCAGCATTTCCAGCGACGGCGGGCAATCGATCAGCACCACATCATAGCGCGCCTTGATCGGCTCCAGCGCCCGCGCGAGCTGATGCTCGCGATGCTGCGACGCGATCAGCTCCACTGCCGCGCCCGCCAGATCGGCCGATGACGGCAGTATATCGCCGAAATCCGTGTGCACGACGGCATTTTCCGCGGGCACGCCGTTGATGACCACATCGTAAACGGTATATTTCGCCTTGCGCTTATCCACGCCGAGGCCGGAGGTCGCATTGGCCTGCGGGTCAAAATCGCACAGCAGGACATGCAGCCCAAGCTCGGTCAGCGCGGCGGTGATATTCACGGCAGTGGTGGTCTTCCCCACGCCGCCCTTTTGGTTGACAATGGCAATGCTTCGCCCCATAGGCCGATCCCTCTCTTTTTCTGCGAATGTTTCACGTGAAACAAATCGCGCGTCAGAACAGCCCGAAGGCAAACTGCGGCACGATCCGCACATCCGTGCAGCCGAGCAGCTGCAAATTCGCCAGCACGCTCAGCACCAGCGCGGCCAGCAGCACGACCAGCAGCACGCTCAGCACGATCACGGCGCGCCGAAGCGAAACGATCTGCTCGGCCTCACGCCGATGCGGGCGAAAGCGCCGCCTGCGGATGGCAGGTGCGGCTGCGCGGTTGGGCAGATTGACGGGCGTGCCGGGTTTGATCGGATATTGCTCCATTTCCGCGAGGCATTCCGCACAGAAGACCTGTGACTCCGAAATTTCCCGTCCGCATTTCATGCACAGCATGGCACACCCTCCCGATCTTAACCGATATATCCTACATTGTACAACAAGATTTGCGTTTCGTAAAGAGGAAAAATGGCGAAAAAAAGATTTTAAAAAAATTACGAAATTCCTATTGACAATCATGTGACCATATGATATAATCCAATCGTCAGATAACAAAGGAGGTTGACCACATGAACTGGACTATTCCCGGAACGGTGCTGACCGGTGTGCGCGAAGACGCCGTGTATATCGAGCAGCAGTTCAACGCCATGTTTCTGGCCGGTGGGATTTCCCTCGGGCAGGTCAGCAACATCACCGGTCTGGAACCGTACACCATCCAGAATTGGGTAAAGCGGGAGTTCCTCCCCCCACCCGAGCACAAGCGTTATGACCTGAACAGGCTGTGCCGCATCATCACGATCAATATGCTCAAAAGCGTCATGAGCATGGAGCGCATCTGCGGCCTGATCGGCTATGTCAACGGCGAGCTGGACGACGCGAGCGACGACACCATCGACGATGCGAAGCTGTATTTCCTGTTCGTGCAGCTGGCCGCGCAGATCCGTGACCTGACGGAGGGCGATCGACTCGACGAAGCGATCACCCGCGTCATGCAAAGCTACACCGAGCCGCTCCCCGGCGCAGCCGAACGCGTCGAACGGGTGCTGCGCATCATGCTCACGGCATGGGTCGCGGATCGGCTGTGTAAGGAAACGGAAAAAATGGTGGCGCAGCTGTAAAGCGCGCCGCGGAAAGAACGGAGGTACACGCGCATGAAACTCTACATTCGCGAGCATGTTTTCACCTGGTCGGACGAATTCACCGTCCGCGACGAGACGGGGGCGGAAAAATATACCGTCAGCGGCGAGGTCTTCACCTGGGGCAAAAAGCTCCATGTTTACGACCGCGCGGGAAACGAGGTCGCCTATATCCGTCAGGAGCTGCTGACATGGCTGCCGTGCTACCATGTATACGTCAACGGCGCGGAAACGGCGCAGATCCGGCAGAAATTCAGCTTTTTCCACCCGCGATATGAGGTCGACGGCCCCGGCTGGTGCGTCGAGGGCGAATTTTTCGCCCACGATTTTGAGATCACCTGCAACGGCCGCACCGTTGCGGCGCTGCACAAGCAGTGGATGACCTGGGGTGACTGCTACGAGCTGGACATTGCCGACCCCGCCGATGAACTGACCGCGCTGGCCGTCCTCGTCGTGATCGACTGCGTGGAAGAAAGCAACAATTGACCGCTTCGCACGGCCGAAGCGATCGAAACAGATCAAAAAAGGAGAAATCGTATGGACAACGGAACGTATCGGTGGGTCAATCAGAACCCGCCGAAGAAAAGCAACACCCCCGATCCCGCAAAAATGCGCCGCATCGTGCTCGGCGTGTGCGCGGCGATCTTCCTGCTGGTGCTCATCGCGACCGGCTGCTACACCGTGGACGATAAGCAGCAGGCCGTCGTGACCACCTTCGGCAAGGTCACGGGTGTCACCGACCCTGGCCTGCACTTTAAGATCCCCTTCGGCGTGCAGCAGGTCTACAAGGTGGACGTGAACGTGTATCAGAAGATCGAGCTGGGCTATTCCAGCGACGAAAACAACGGCCAGACCTTCAAAACGAACGAATCGAGCATGATAACGGGCGATTACAACATCGTCAATGTGGATTTCTTCGTCGAGTATAAGATCACCGACCCCGTCGCCTACCTGTTTGCATCCACACAGCCCGAGGAGATCCTGCGCAATCTGATCCAGAGCCAGGTGCGTAACGTCGTCGGTTCGGCCACCGTCGACAGCGTGCTGACCGACGGCAAGGAAAATATCCAGATGCAGGTCAAGGATCTGGTCACGCAGATCCTGCGCGAATATGACATCGGCCTGACGCTCGTGGATGTGCGCATCCAGGATGCCGAGCCGCCCACGGATGAAGTCGTCGAGGCGTTCAAGGCCGTCGAAACGGCCAAGCAGCAGGCCGAAGCCGTCGTAAACGATGCCAAGGCCTACCAGAACGCGCAGATCCCCAATGCCGAGGCCGAGGCCGACAAGCTGCTGCAAAATGCGCTGTATCTGAAGCAGAAGCGCATCAACGAGGCGACCGAGGCGGTCGCGATGTTCGAAGCGATGTACGAGGAGTACACGCAAAATCCCGATATCACAAAGGCACGCATGTATTACGAGGCGATCGCGCAGATCCTGCCCGGTGTGAAGCTGTATATCAACACGGGCAGCAGCGACGGCATCGACATGCTCCTGCCGCTGGACAAACTGACAGGAGGAAACTGATATGAAAAAAGGACTGCTTTTCGGCGCACTGGCGCTGCTGCTGATCCTGGTGGTGTGCAATTCGTTCTACACGGTTCGTGAAGATCAATTCGCCTGTGTCTTCCGCTTTTCGGAGATCGTCGGCATCACCGATACCCCGGGTGCCCATTTCAAGCTCCCGTTCGTCGACCGTGTGCAGTATTATTCTTCCGCCATCCAGTTTTACGATATCCCCCCGTCCGAGGTGCTGACCTCCGACAAGCAGAACATGACCGTCGACTGCTATCTGACGTGGCGCATCTCCGATCCGCAGCAGTTTTACCGCGCGCTCGGCACGGTCGGCAAGGCCGAGGATCGTCTGGACTCCATCACCTACAGCGCCCTCAAGCGCGCCATGGGCAAGCTCGCGCAGGCGGATATCATCAACATGGAAGACGGTGCGCTGCGTAACGAGATCTACGACGGCATCACCGCCACGGTCAACGAAAGCGCCGCCGATTACGGCATCGAGATCATGGATGTCAAGATCAAGCGCTTCGACCTGCCCGATTCCAACCTCAACGCGGTCTATCTGCGCATGATCTCCGAGCGCAACCAGATGGCGGAAAAATACACCGCCGACGGCAATAAAGAGGCGAGCCTCATCCGCAACGAAGTGGATAAGACCGTGAACATCACCGTCTCCAATGCCGAGGCCGAGGCCGCCAAGCTGGAGGCCGAGGGCGAAGCCGAATATATGCGTATGCTGGCGCAGGCTTACGACTCGCAGGATAAAAAGGACTTTTACGAGTTCATTCTGGCGCTGGACGCGCTGAAATCGGGTCTGACGGGCGAAGAAAAGACCGTCATTCTCAGCGCCGACTCTGCCCTTGCCCAAATTCTCATGGGCAGCTTTTCCAAGTGAAAACGGCGGCGCGCCGCGCCCCTTTTCGAATAAAAACAAAAAATAACAGGAGGAAATATTCATGTATTGGTACATTCTGATCCCCGTCGCCCTGCTGGTGCTGCTGATTTCGTCGGGCTATGTCAAAGCGCCCCCGGATACGGCGTACATCATCTCGGGCTTCCGCAAGCCGCGCATCCTTATCGGAAAAGCCGGTATCCGCATCCCGTTCCTGGAGCGTATGGATAAGCTCAGCCTGAAAATGTTCTCCGTGGATGTCAAAACCACCGATTATGTCCCCAACGCCGAGTATATCAACGTCAAGGTCGATGCCACCGTCAAGATCCGCATCGGCCAGACCCCCGAAATGATGACCCTGGCTTCCAAATTCTTCCTGAATGAGAGCGAAGCCATGATCATCAGCCGCGTGCAGGACACGCTGGAAGGCAATATGCGTGAGATCGTCGGCCAGATGCGTCTGGAAGAAATGGTCACCGACCGCAAGGCCTTCGGCGAGCGCGTGCAGGAAAACGCCATCCCCGATCTGGAAAAAATGGGTCTGGAAATGATCTCGTTCAACGTCCAGTCCTTTGCCGATCAGAACAACGTCATCGAAGATCTCGGTATCGACAATATCTCCCAGATCAAGAAGGGTGCAGCCGTCGCCAAGGCGCAGGCCGAGCGCGACATCGCCATCGCACAGGCGCAGGCCGCCAAGGAAGCCAACGATGCCAAGGTCGAGGCCGATATGGAGATCGCCGAAAAGCAGACCTCCCTGTCCATCCGTCAGGCGGAGCTGAAACAGCAGTCGGATGTCAAGAAGGCCGAGGCCGATGCCGCCTACTCCATCCAGGAGCAGCAGCAGAGAAAGACCATCGAGGTCACCTCCGCCAATGCCAACATCGCCAAGGCCGAGCGTGAAGCCGAGCTGAAAGCCCGCGAGGTCGAGGTCAGAAAGCAGACGCTGGACGCGGAGATCCGCGCCAAGGCCGATGCGGAGCGCTACCGTCAGGAGCAGGAGGCGCAGGCGCAGCTGTTCAAGCGCCAGAAGGATGCCGAGGCCAAGCGCTTCGAGCAGGAGCAGCAGGCCGAGGCCGAACGCAAGATCGCCGAAGCCAAGCGCTTCGCCCAGGAGCAGGAGGCCGAGGGTATCGCTGCCGTAGGCCGCGCGGAAGCGGAGGCCATTCGCGCCAGAGCGCTGGCCGAGGCCGAAGGTATCGACAAAAAGGCCGAGGCTATGAAGAAGTACGGCGAAGCCGCCGTGGTCGAGATGATCATGGCCGCCCTGCCCGAGATCGCGAAGAACGTGGCCGAGCCGCTGTCCAAGGTGGATAAGATCACCATGTACGGCGAGGGCAACTCCGCCAAGCTGGTCGGCGATATCGTCAATTCCACCACGCAGATCACGGAGGGCATTTCCTCCGGTATGGGCATCGATCTGAAGAGCCTGCTGGCCGGTGCGCTGGGCAGCCACATCCTCTCCGGCGATCGCCCCCGCGACGACGCGGAGTGATCTTCTCATATCCCCAACGAGGCTCCCTCCCCCGAGGGAGCCTCAGCGTGTCGAAAAACTACCTTTCTTGGCTCCCCCTATGGGGGAGCTGTCATGCGATAGCATGACTGAGAGGGCTTATTGGATATTTACCGGATAATATCCGGCTTTTATGGAATTATAAAGAAAATTCAGAACCCTCTCTGTCACGGCTTTCGCCGTGCCATCTCTCCCAAAGGGAGAGGCAAGGCCCCCTTCTTCGGCACAAAAAAAGGTCGTGTATCGCAGCGGATACACGACCTTTTGTCGGTCATTTAATTGCTCAGAGCTTCGGGCCGGCTTCCACCAGCGCCTTACCGGCTTCGTTTCCGGTGTACTTGACGAAGTTCTTCACGAAGCGGCCTGCCAGATCTTCGGCCTTCTTCTCCCACTCGGTCACGTCGGCGTAGGTGTCGCGCGGGTCGAGGATGGCGGGGTTCACGCCGGGCAGTGCGGTGGGCACCTCCAAATTGAACATGGGGATGACTTTCGTCTCGGCCTCGTTGATCGCGCCGGAGAGGATCGCGTCGATGATGCCGCGGGTGTCCTTGATGGTGATGCGCTTGCCCGTGCCGTTCCAGCCGGTGTTGACCAGATACGCCTTCGCGCCGTTGGCTTCCATCTTCTTGACCAGCTCCTCACCGTACTTGGTGGGGTGCA
>CAZIGE010000081.1:0-7979 GCA_964538475.1 uncultured Oscillospiraceae bacterium
TCATCGGCGACGGGAAGCTGGACATCCTGAACGAGGCGGAGATCCCCGCCATTATTTATAAGGTATTTCGCGGATTCGGCCTGACGCGTTTCCGCATTCGGGTGAATAACCGCAAGATCCTCAACGGGTTTTACGCCATATTGGGACTGTCGGAGCGCAGCGGCGAGATCATGCGCACCGTGGACAAGCTCGACAAGATCGGTGCGGAAAAGGTCGCCCTCCTGCTGACACAGGAGATCGGGATTTCCGCGGCGCAGGCCGACGAGATCCTGCGTTTCATCTCCATCACGGGCAGCAACGAGCAGGTACTCGGCGCGCTGGAAGCTTACGCGGGGCGCAGCGAGATGTTCGACTGCGGCCTGGAAGAGCTGCGAGCCGTTACCCGCAATCTGGCCGCATTCGGCGTTCCGGCGGAAAATTTTGCCGTGGATCTGACCATCGCGCGCGGTCTGGACTATTACACCGGAACGGTGTACGAAACGACGCTGCTGGATCATCCCGAGATCGGCTCGGTCTGCTCCGGCGGGCGGTATGACGATCTGGCCGGGTATTACATCGACCGAAAGCTGCCCGGCGTGGGCATTTCCATCGGGCTGACCCGCCTGTTCTATGTGCTGGACGAGCAGGGGCTGCTCAATCCCGCGCTCCCCTGCGCACCCGCCGACGCGCTGGTGCTGCCCATGACCGACAACCCCGCCCCCGCCATCACGGTCGCCGAGCAGCTGCGCGGCTTCGGCCTGCGCGTGCAGCTCTACGGCGAGCGGAAAAAGTTCAAGCAGAAGATCGCCTATGCCGATAAGCTCGGCGTGCCGTTCGCCGTGCTGCTGGGAGAGGACGAGATCGCGGAAAACGTCTGCTCCGTCAAGGATATGCGCACCGGACAGCAGTGCAAGCTGGCCGTGGCCGATGCGGCGGCGCTGATATGCGACGCGGTCGAGCGGGATATCCCTGTTATTCTGGAAAAATGACGCGGAGGCTGCCGTATGAAGCGTAACGATTACATCTCCTGGGACGAATATTTTATGGGCATTGCCATGCTGGCTGCCCGCCGCAGCAAAGATCCGAACACGCAGGTCGGTGCCTGCATCGTCTCGCCGGATAATATCATCATATCCACCGGCTATAACGGGATGCCCAAGGGCTGTTCCGACGACGAGTTCCCGTGGGCGCGCACCGGCGCGGACACGAAATACCCGTATGTGGTGCACGCGGAGCTGAACGCCATCCTCAACGCAAACGGGCGCGACCTGCGCGGCAGCCGCATTTACGTCGCGCTGTTTCCCTGCAATGAGTGCGCCAAGGCGATCATCCAGAGCGGCGTGCGCGAGGTGGTATTTCTGAGCGAGAAATACAAAGACTCGATGATGGATCTGGCTTCCAAGCGGATGCTGCGCGCAGCCGGTGTGAAATTCACGCAGCTGCGCCCCGAGCACGACAGCCTGACGCTCAGCTTTATTCCCGAGGAGCAGCGCGACTGACCGTACGGCTTTTCGGAAAAACACGAAAAAATATGCGAGTAAAAAGAAACGACGATCTTCTTTCGAAAATAGTCGTTTCTTTTTTATTTCGGAAAAGTCGCGCGGGAGATCAAGAGAAAAGGGAAGATCGGAAAGAAAAGAACGAAAAGAACAAAAAGAAAAAGCCGCTTACGCGACTTTTCTTTTTGGAGCAGGGTACGGGAGTCGAACCCGCCTCCGAAGCTTGGGAAGCTACTATAATAGCCGATATACTAACCCTGCAACGCAAGCCATTATAACAGACCGCGAATGAAAATTCAAGTCCTTTTTGTCGAAAAGTCGCGCCAGTGCGTTAATTTTTCGGCAGGAGGATGTTCAAGTCCACCTTTCCCGCGATCCCGGGTACGGAAGCGGTGCAGGAATACTGCCACATCTGCACCGCATAGGGGAACGTCATCGCCTGCGTATAGTGTGCCAGCCAGATCGGATAACCCCGGTCGTACAGCGGGGCGAGGTCGACATAATTCTGCGCAAGGTACGGGTTCAGGTAAACCATGGCCTCGTATCCCGCGTCGCGGATCGTCTCGCAGAACGAGACGATGCACGTCGTCAGCGTCTGCATATCCATATCGTCCGTGCGCGCGGCGCTCTCGGAGACGAATTCCCAGTCATACGCCAGCGGCATATCCGGTATGAAACCGTCCAGAAGCTCCAGCGCATAGTGCGCCTCCTGCGCGGCTTCCTCTGCCGTGACGGCCTGCGAGTAAAAATATGCGCCGACTTTCAGCCCCGCCCGGCGCGCGCCACGCAGATTTTCCGCAACGCGTTCATCCGGGAACAGCTCGCCGCTTTCATAGCCGCGATAGCCAAGACGCACGATCGCGAACGTGATCCCTGCGTCGCGTACCTGCTGCCAGTCGATCTCCTGCTGGTAATAGGACACATCGACACCGATCTCGCTGCCGCCGCCTTTCAGCGTGAGAAATTCGCCCGAAAGGACAAAATCGTCCGCGCGATATGGGTTCGGGGGCAGCGTCGGCTGCGCAGATGCCGTCGTCGGCGGCTCGGTCGGCACGCTCTGCACGCGGCGCGATGCGATCTTGAGCAGGCAGGCCGTCACCGACAGCATGAGCAGCGCCGCGCCCAGCGCGATCACGCCCAGCCACAGCTCCTTTCGTCCCTTACGCATCATCGCAGCCGCCCCCTTTCCGCATTTTTCCGCATTATAGCACATTTTTCCCCCGCCGCCAAGAGGGAAGATCGCACACGGCGGATATCCGCCGCGTGCGGACAGATTTTGCGATTTTGTGCGTCCGCGGAAAACACGCGCCGCGCCGTCGCGCGGATTTATGTAAACAAATCGGGGCAAAAACTCCGATTTTTTCCCGTGTAGCGGCACTTTTTCGTTTATTTCAGCAGAAAAAATCCATCTTCCTGTTGCAAAATCCCGCGTTTTACGCTATAATCCGATTGGCTTATCATAAACGCGCCCCCGCCCACGGGGGTCAAAAGGATCATTACTTATGAAAAAATGGATCATCGGGCTTTACCCGATCATTGTGTTGCTCGCGTTGTGCGCCGTCGTTGCGCTCACCACGCAGGAAGAGATGCTGGATTCGACGCAGGCTCCCTCACAGCAGGCACCCGCACCGACCGTTCCGGCATATCTCGGCGAGGTGCGGCTGTATCAGTGCGACCCCGCGCAGACAGAGCACTGGCAGGCCATCGCCGCGGAATATACACGGCAAACGGGCGTGCGCGTGCAGATCATCACGCCGAAATCGGACGACTGCGCCGACGCGCTCACCGGATACCTGCAACAGGACGATGCCCCCACGATCTTCTGCCTGCACGGGCAGGAGGACGCGCAGGCGCGAAAGGAATATTGTCTGGATCTGACGGGAACGCGGATCGCAGAGCAGCTGCAACAGCCGCAATTCGCCCTGCGGGACGGCAGCACGATCCTCGGCGTAGCCAATGCGGTCAGCAGCTACGGCCTGATCTACAACACGCAGCTGCTGGCGCGCGCGGGTTACACAGCCTCGGACATCACCGATTTCACGGCGCTGCGCGATATCGTGCAGGACATCACGGCCAATAAAAAGACGCTGGGCTTCTCGGCGTTCGTCTCGCCCGACCTGCAAACCGCCTCGCACGGCGGTATGCTGTGCCTGCTGGCGGGCGTAAGCGCGGATACGGACGCAGACACGCTGCGTGCCATGATCGATCTGTACGGCGCGAACTGCATCGCAACGGACGATTTCGCCGAAACAGACGCGCAGGATGCCCTGGAAGATTTTCTGTCCGGCAAGGCGGTGTTCTACCCGGGCGGAACATGGGAATATGAAAAATTCGGCGCGATCAAGGATTATAACCTCGGCATTCTGCCGATCTACATTCCGAACAGTACGGACAGTGCGGGGCTTTATCACATCTGCACGAGCTACTGGAGCGTCAACAGCCGGACATCCGTCCTCGATCAGGTCGCGTCGCTGAGCTTTCTGAACTGGCTCGTGACCGCCAGGGGCGAGGATCCCGCACCCGCGGACACGCTGCAACAGGCGATGCCCTACCGCAGCACCCGCTTCGCGGCCAATGTGCTCGAACAGCTCGCGCTCGCTTCCGTGCAAAAGGGCGTGGCGGATGTTCGCCGCGATCCGTGCGACGGGCTGTCCCCCGTTTTGCTGGCGCGGCTGGGTGAAGCGCTGGCCGCGTACGCTGCCGACGCGACGGACGAAAACTGGGTCGCCGTGGCAGAGCTGGAAAACGTCCTGCTTCGCAACGCGGCCGCCTGAGAGGCCGCTGCGCCGTTTTTACAAAGGGAAAGTTCAACAATTGTTGAAGTTGAGTTGAAGCTGTGTTGCATTGGCGCGTATATACTGTACCATGAATGATTATGGGGAAATTTCCCCGGGAGGAATGCTCATGAGTCAGGAAAAGCCCTCTGCGCTGTACCGTCTGATCCGCTGCGTCGTGCGCCTCGTTTATCCGAAAATGGAGGTGCTCGGCGCGGAAAATCTGCCGCAGGAGCCTGTGATCGTGGTGGCCAACCACTGCCAGACGAACGGGCCGATCGCCTGCGAGCTGTATTATCCGGGCGACCGCTATACCTGGTGCGCCGGGCAGATGATGCATCTGAAAGAGGTGCCGGAATATGCGTTTCGCGATTTCTGGTCGCAGAAGCCGCGCCGGACGCACCCGTTTTATCGGCTGCTGTCGTATCTGATAGCGCCTTTGTCGGTCTGCGTGTTCAATAATGCCCGCACCATCGGCGTTTACCGCGACGCGCGCATCCTGTCCACCTTCAAAACGACGGTGAACCGTCTGGAGCAGGGAAGCTCCGTGGTGGTATTCCCGGAGCATGACGCGCCGTATAACCACATTATCAACGATTTTCAGGATAAATTTATCGACATCGCCCGTCTGTATTACAGGCGGACGGGAAAAGAACTGGCCTTCGTGCCGATGTACATCGCGCCGCGCATTCGAAAAATGTGCATCGGGCAGCCTGTCCGCTTCCGCGCGACGGAAAGCATGGAAAGCGAGCGCGTGCGCATCGCCGCGCAGCTGAAGCAGGACATCACGGCGCTTGCCCTGGCACTGCCGGAGCATACCGTGGTCACATACCGCAATTTGCCCGGGCAGAAATACCCGAAAAACAAAACGATGGAGAACCGTGCATGAAACGACCGGAAGTGGATTATCGTCAGCTGCGCCTGAACAACATCAATACGCCGCAATTTTCCCACCTGAAGCTGCTGCTGGGCTGGGTCGGCTATTTTATCCTGTACTTTTTGACGGAAAATCTGATCCCGCCGGAGAAATGCACGCCGGTACATATATGGCTGGATGACGTGATCCCGTTCAACGAATGGTTCATCCTGCCGTACACGTTCTGGTATGTGCTGATCGTGATCTCGCTGGCTTATTTCCTGCTGTACCATGTGGACAGCTTCAAGCGGCTGCAAACGTATATCATCATCACGCAGATCTGCGCGATGGCGATCTATATCGCGTTCCCCTCCCGTCAGGATCTGCGCCCCGAGACGTTCCCGCGGGACAATCTGCTGACGCAGGTCATCGGCTGGCTGTACGCGTTCGACACCAGTACGGGCGTGTGCCCGTCGCTGCATGTGGCCTATTCCATCGGCATCGCCTCCGTCTGGACAAAGGAAAAGCAGGCGCATTGGGCGTGGAAAGTCTTCATCGTGCTCATAACGGCGCTGATCTGCGTTTCCACCATGTTCGTCAAGCAGCATTCGGCGGTGGATTTCTTTGCCGCGCTGCCGGTCTGCCTGCTGGCGGAAGGGATCGTGTATCGGGATCGGTATTTTCGAAAAAAGTCGGTTCGGTAAGGAGCTGAGCACATGGAAAAGCGAATTCACCTGTATACCGCGCGCAGGGACGCTGCGGTGTGGATCATGGCGGTGTGCATGGCGATCTCCGTCGCGCTGCGTATCGGCGTATATGCCCGTGTTCCCGGCGTGAATGTCTGGCCGCAGATCGTGCTGCCGTGTCTGGCGACGGTGCTGTATGTCTGGATCACGCTGGCAAACGGCGCGGAAATGCTGTATAAGACCGCGATCCCGGTCTGGCTGTTCGGCCTTTCGGGCATCTGGCAGCTTTACGCCATCCGCTTCGGTATGCCGCTGCTGTTCGGGATGAGCTGCATCTGCATCGTGTTTTTCTGCATTGCCTATGCCAATATCCTCAGCGGGCGCATCCGCCGGCCGTGGCTGCTGCTGCCGCTGTATCTGCTGCTGCTGGGCGTGGCGGGGTATGTGCACCGCGCGCTGGGCGAGCATCTTTCGCCCTTGTCGGCGCTGCTGCGCGTGGCGCCGGACTATCTGGCGCTGCTGGGGCTGCTGGTGATGCTGTTTGCCATCCGGGTGCATACCGACGGCGCATACCACCCCACCTGGGGCGACCGTCCCGACGGGCGCAGGATCCGCTCCACCCCCGCGATCGATCAGATCTCCCCTTACATCATGGTCAACCGCACGGGCGCGAACAACCTGTTCTCCGAGTCTGCCGAGATCACCGCCTGCGAGCGCTATATCCGCAAAAAGCGGCGGGAGGGTCTGAACGGCTTCGGCATGACCCATGTGATCCTGGCGGCATACGCCCGCACCGTGGCGCGCTATCCCGCGATCAACCGCTTCATCGCGGGGCAGAAGCTCTATTCCCGCGGCGAAGATATTTCCGTCAGCATGACGGTCAAGAAGGAGCTTTCCACTTCCTCGCCGGACACGGTGATCAAAGTTCATCTCCATCCGGGCGACACGGCCGAGACGGTCTACCGCAAATTCTCCGCCGAGGTCGAGCAGGCAAAAAACACACCGCTCGACTCCAACGTGGACAACACGGCGGGGATCATGACCCTGATCCCGGGGCTGTTTTTGAAATTCGCGGTGTGGCTGATCAAGTGTCTGGACTATCTGGGGCTCGTCCCCGGCTTCCTGCTGGAGATCAGCCCGTTCCACGGGAGCGTCTATTTCACCTCCATGGGCTCGCTGGGCATTCGCCCGGTGTATCACCATCTGTACGATTTCGGGACGATCCCCGTTTTCTGCGCGTTCGGCCGAAAGCGCCACGCCACGGAGTTCGCGGACGGAGAGCCGGTGGAGCGCAAGTATATGGACCTGAAATTCAATCTGGACGAGCGCATTTGCGACGGGTATTACTACGCCGCCGTTATCAAGCATTTCATGCGCCTGCTCAGCCATCCCGAAGTCCTGGACGCGCCCCCGGAGCAGGTGGTGCAGGACATCCCCTGACAGATCACATCGGCGCGGGAGCGTAAAGCCCCCGCGCCTTCGCATTGCTGCATGCGCGGGCGTTTCTCGGCGTGAAAAATTGCCGTATGCGGGGAAAGCACTTGATTTGCCGCCGGATTTCCGCTATAATAGGGAAAACATCATCGGTCGGTGCGTCCTTTTGCGTCGTGCGGCCGCCTTTGGAGGATATTTCCATGAAAAACAGCGAAAAAACACTGGATATGATCGTTAATCTCTGCAAGAGCCGCGGCTTCGTCTATCCCGGTTCGGAAATTTACGGCGGCCTGGCAAACTCCTGGGACTTCGGCCCGCTCGGCGTGGAGTTCAAAAACAATGTCAAAAAGGCGTGGCTCAAAAAATTCGTGCAGGAGTCCGATCTCAACGTCGGTCTGGATGCGGCGATCCTGATGAATCCCCAGACGTGGATCACCACGGGGCATGTCGGGTCGTTTTCCGATCCGCTGGTGGACTGCAAGGGCTGCGGCGCACGCCACCGCGCCGATCAGCTGATCTCCGCGTCCGAAAGCGGCAAGGCCGTCAATGTCGATGCCATGGACACCGACCGGATGAACGATTTCATCGCCGAGCACGAAGATGTGGTCTGCCCCGTCTGCGGCAAGCACCACTTCACCGCCATCCGCAACTTTAACCTGATGTTCCGCACGAAGATCGGCGTGACGGAGGACTCGTCCTCCACCGTCTATCTGCGCCCCGAGACGGCGCAGGGCATCTTCGTCAACTTCGC
>CAZIGE010000082.1:0-7805 GCA_964538475.1 uncultured Oscillospiraceae bacterium
TCAAGCTCTCTGCGAAAAACTTTGGTTACGAGGACAATAAAAAGATTGTTCCTCTTTATGCAGCATTTTGTATCTAAACGAAATACGGCAATGATAACGCTCACTGAAACGGTGGGCGTTATTTTTTACCCCAAAAACAGAAAGGAAGATTGAAATGTCAAGGAAAAAGCTCCCGGAAGAAATGATCCGCACCGCCATGATGATCGACTTGCCCGAGTTCATTCGGGCGCAGGGGATCGAACTGAAGCAGTACCGCACCGGCTGGGAATACGGAACAGGCGCGGGGAAGACGACCGTATGGCAGGATCGCACAGACGGCCATTATCAATGGATGCGGCAATACGACCGCGTGTCCGGCAACGCGATCCAGTGGGTTCAGACGTTCGGCGACAGAAGCAGTTTTGTGGATGCCGTTTGCCTGCTCTGCGATTGGGCGGGAGGTGCACCGGCTGCGGTGCGACTTGCACCGCCTGTGCCCGGCAACACGGTGAAGGAAAGAAAAGAACAGGTAGAATTCCGACTGCCTCCGCCGGATGTTTCCTTTGCCCGCGTCACGGCGTATCTATGCAAAACACGCGGGATCGATCGGGATGTGGTAGCGGCTTTCCATAAGGAGAAGCTGATCTACGAAAGTACGATCTATCACAATGCGGTTTTCGTCGGACGAGTACCTGACGGAACGGCACGTCACGCAAACCTGCGCAGCAGTGCAACGAGCAACCGAGGCCGCGCATTCAAAGCCAATCAGGAGGGGAGCGACGCAAAGTATTCCTTTCATTGGACGGGCAGCAGTGCATGCCTTTTCGTGTTCGAAGCGCCGATCGACCTGCTCTCCTACATTTCCATGCACTTGTATAATTGGAATTGGCAGCAACACAGCTATCTAGCCCTGTGCGGAACCTTCACAGATGCACTGATACAGTTCGTAAAGGATCATCCGTACATTCGAACGGTCTATCTTTGCCTGGATAACGATGATCCGGGACGCAGAGGAAATGCGCTCTGCGCGGCGGCACTGGATAAGCTGCATATTCGACATCACACACTGGTTCCTTTCTGCAAAGACTGGAACGAGGATCTGAAGAACTGCCAATAAAAATCAAGCCCTAATTTTCGGAAAATGAAAACTTATTGTAATTGGGAGGTAGGAAAATGACCCCGTTTGTGATCGTATGTATCGCTGCTCTGGTGCTTCTTATCGGCGTACAGCTTTTTGCCGAATTTCGTTCCCTGAACGGCATCAAAAGCCGCACAGTCGGCGACGGACAGCACGGTAACGCCCGCTGGGCGACCGGTGCTGAAACGCGAAGCTACTACAGGCAGATCCCGTTTGAACCGGGGAAATGGCGTGCACGGGCTCGGGCGGGCTCGCCGCCTGATCTCCCGCAGGGCTGGGTCGTCGGCGCGAAATTTCATGCTCTGCGGCCTGCAACGGCACAGATCGAAACCGACGATGTGCATATCTATCAGGAGGCTGCTGCGGGTTGGCTCAAAACGACCGGCTGGCTGATCCCGAATTTCGAATATGCTATGGCAGCGGGGCAGTCTGTGTTCTGCCTAGACACAAAGGGTGACCTCGCGAGGCGATATGGCATGATCGCCGCAGAAGACTATCACGCAAATGTGGTCGTGCTCGATCTTCGAAATCCGCTGCGCTCTCACCATGATAATCTGCTGCATCTGGTCAACAAGTACATGGATCTGTACCATGCCGAGCACATCCTTGCGCATCGGGCAAAAGCGGAGCGCTATGCCAAGGTTCTGGCCAAGACGATCATCTCTCCGACGAAAGCGACAGACTATGGTGGCAATACCTACTTCTACGAGGCAGCTGAGGGGCTGCTTGCTGCCGTGATCCTTATCATCTCCGAATATGCGCCTCCGCAGGAGCGACACATCATTTCGGTCGCCCATCTCGTTCAGGAGCTGATGACAGGCGACGGCAATCAGGTCAACCACTTCACCAAGCTGCTGGATATGCTGCCGCGCGACAACAAGGCCAGGCTATTTGCCGGTGCGGCCATTGCTGCGCAGGGCGAAACAGTGGGCAGCATCCTTTCCACTGCGCTATCACGTCTGACGGATTTTCTGGACAGCGAAATGGAGCAGCTGCTCTGCTTTGACAGCGCATTGGACGCGGAAGAATTTTGCCGCCGTCAAACAGCGGTCTTCCTGATCCTGCCCGAGGAGAACCCGACAACACACTTTATCGCCTCACTGCTGGTCGAGCAGCTGTACCGCGAAATTTTAACCATTGCGGATGATCGAGGGGGAAAGCTGGATAATCGCGTGCTGTTTCTGCTGGACGAATTCGGCACGATTCCTCCGATTTCCTCCGCAGCCATGATGTTCTCTGCGGGACGTAGCCGTGGGCTCGGCATTGCGGCGATCTGCCAGAGCCGCCATCAGCTGATCGACCGCTACGGCCAGCACGGCGCCGCAACGATCCTGAAGAACTGCCAGATCACTCTTGCGGGCGGCTTTGCGGCACTGGATGACAGCGCGGAGGAAATTTCAAAAGCGCTGGGGAACCGAACTGTGCAGACCGGCTCAGTCGGCTTCGGTAAACAATCTACGGAAAATCTGCAAATGACAGGCAGGCCGCTGATGTCCCCGGACGAGCTGCGCCGACTTCCCAAGGGCAGCTACATCCGCTTGCAGGCAGGGCGTCACCCGGGTATTTTTCATACCCGCTACTATACAGACTGGGGCATCGATTTCCCGGAGGGAACGGAGTTTCGACTGCCGGAAGCAAAGGTGCAAAGGGTTGCCTATGCGAATCGCGCTCGCATCAGCCAGGCCATTCTGGAGGGATTCCGCATCACTTCCGCGCCGCCCGTCATCAAGCCGGATACGTCCGGCGAGCAGCGCCCTGTCAGAACGCTCCTGCGATTTGACTGATAAATGTTGATGCGAACCCTTGCACGACTACAGTCGCATGCTTTCGACGTACGGTATAACTGTGCATACCTGCTTTAGGCAAAAGGCACCGAGCTCAGTGAACCGGGCAGCTTGCGCCGCCCAGCGCATCGAGGCGGCTCGTCTGGCGGTGGCACAGGGCGGGAAAGAAGTTTGATATAAAAATCAAATAGCTGTAAAATTAACAGTTGAATTTTACAGCGAAATGGGATATACTATTAGCGAAAGGAGCTGATCGTATATGCCAAATATTAAACCCATTTCTGATCTGCGTAACTATACGGATGTGCTGCATGATGTAGCTGTGGGCGCTCCTGTCTTTTTGACAAAGAACGGGCGTGGTCGCTATGCCATCGTGGATATGCACGATTACGAAAAGACACAGGCGACCCTACGCCTGATGAACGAGCTTGCCAAAGGCCGCAAGTCCGGCGAAACGGAAGGCTGGCTGTCGCCGGAGGAAGTGAGGGAGCATTTCCGTGCAAGAGCAAAGGAAGAATAATATCCATTACACAATAGAGTCCCGCCGGGATTTGGATGGAATTTGGGACTACATCGTGTCTGAACTGCAAAATCCATCTGCGGCTGAAAATGTGGTAAACCGCATTATGGACGATGTTGATCGGCTGGAGTATCATGCGCTGATCGGCACACCGCTTTCCGCTATCGCAGATGTGGATGGTGATTATCGTTTCCTTGTCAGCGGAAATTATATGGTTTTCTATCGGGCGAACGGAAATGACATCTACATTGACCGTGTTCTGTATGGCCGCAGAGATTATTTGCGTATTCTGTTTGAAGATACCCAAGACCCAATTCAATAATCCCCAACCGTTGAAACCGTCAGCTTTTCGCCGACGGTTTTTTTATATCCAAAAGGGGGACTAAACCGATCCACAGCATCCCTTACAGTGTAGCACATGTCCTTGGAGAGGGACGTTAAAAACTACTACTCTATAAAAATACAAGGAGAGGCTGCTATGCCCCGAAACGGTTCCTACTCCCGCAAGCACCCCGCGCAGTCTTTCCGACGCGCGGGGTATATTGCGCTTTCCAACAGGATCATTCTGTCCACATCCCTATACGCCACGGACAAAAGACTCTATTTTGCCATGCTCTGCGTCTCCTGCGGCGGCCGCTGCCGTAAGACCTATGACGAGTTGGCCGAACTGTCCGGCCTGAGCCGTCGAACGGTCGCTGCCTGTCTGGCGCGGTTGGAGGAAGCGGGGCTGCTGCATCGCGAACACACTTTTTGCTGGAATGCGCGCCTTGGCCGCCTCGTCAGAGGTGCAAACATATACCGCATTGCCGGGCAGGATATGGGCAGCGGCTATACGCTGCTGCCACGCTCTCTGTCAGCCGGCAGACTGACACCTGCGGCGTTCCTCGCGATGCTGGAGATATATCGGGAAGCGGGTCGAAAAGGGCGTTCCTGCGGCTCTCTGCGCCGAATGGCCACATTGCTGGACGTAGCGAAGGCGACGATCTGCCGCGCGCTGCATCAATTCCGCAGCAGTCAGGTCATATCGTTCCTGCGCTGCCGCTTTCGAGGGCGGAAAAACCACGCATGCAACAGCTATTATCCTGTCGAGTTTGTTCGAGCCGGGCAGTACCGACGCAAAGGTGGTCTTAAATTTGCACTACCTATAGGTATTAACAAGATAACGGGATCTTGTATAGGGAAAGATAATACATATGGTGTCGCGCAATTCGGCATTTTTGCCAAAAACGGGGGAGTCCGAGGCGTTACTGTGTCCGCGTGGGACGCACCCGACGATATTTGTGCTTAGAATGCAAGGGGGATACTATGCCCTTTTTGCGAAACAGCGCTTGACATATAAGTATTTTATATTTATAATATGCATATGCTAAGGCGGTGATATCGTGGATTTCGAATGGGATGACGGCAAAAACAGGATCAATCAGCAGAAACACGGAGTAACCTTCGAGGAAGCAATGACGGTGTTTTACGATGAAAATGCGCTGCTAGAGTTTGACGAACTTCATTCAGCGGATGAAGACCGTTTTCGCATTCTCGGATGTAGTGACAGAGGTAACATTCTGCTTGTGGTGCATTGTATCCGAGCTGAAACGACCATCAGAATTATCTCTTCAAGAAAGGCTACCACAACCGAAAAACTAGGCTATGAAAGGAGTTTGAAGTAATGAACGATAGAGATGAATTTTTAGAAAAAGAATTTGATTTTAGCAAGGCTATCAAAAATCCTTACGCCAAAAATCTGAAAAAGCCTATCACAATCAATCTCGATGAAAGCATTATCAGCTATTTCAAAAAAGAATCCGGCAATGTGGGAGTTCCTTATCAAACACTGATCAATATGTATTTGCGCGACTGTGTAGCAAATGAGCGGCATTTGATTTGGAACCAGGGGAACGGTAAATTGAATTTCGGAGAACAGGCATGACTGCGGTCGTGCCTGTTTTTATAGCATACGCACACAATAATGAAATAATTAAATATATCTATCTGAAACGCAAAGCAGGGTGCAGCAGAAGGCTTCGACGATCGCCGATCTTCCCTGCGGGGCGCAGCCCTGCGGCCACCGGGCAGGTGTTGTCCACGGACTTTTCCAAGGATGTCCATAGGCTTTTCCACGCCCTTGCGGTGTGGGAAAGGCTGTGGACACCCGGCAGGCGTAGCCTGTGGGAAAGTCGGCGGTCAACGCCGGAAATATTAAAAAATAATCCGCCAAAGCGGAAAAGTAAAGGAGAACATAAAATGATCGATCAGAACGAAAAAGACATCCTGGATATCCTCACCGGAGACGAGAACGTCGATTGCAGGATCAAAATTGCACATGAACGAGGCATGGCCTACGGGCGAAAAAATCCTGATACGCAGCAGCTCATCCAGCAGCGGGTGAAGCTGGCCAGAGCGATGATACGCACCTTCGGCTGCACCCCGGAGCAGGCCGCGGATGTGCTCCAGCTCTCCAAGAAGGATCGTAAGCCGGTGCTCCGCATTCTGGCTGCGCAGAACCGCCAGAAGAAGATTGCCAGGCGATCATGAAGCTGAACAATAACACAGATGCCGCGATCCTTGCGAAGCTGGCGACCGTGCCCAGCAAACAGGGCTATATCAAAGACCTGATCAGGGCTGATATTGCAAAAAACAAGTAAAAAACCGCGTGGGTGCTCTCCGCGCCCACACGGGAACCGCAAGCCGCTTTTCGCAAATAAGAAAATTACCCGTTGACAATACACGTGTATCGGCGTATAATAATGGTGATACAATGTATTACGCAGAAAGGGGGCGCTGAAATGACTATCTCGCTAAGACTCAATGATGCGGACTCTGTCCTGTTCAAAAAGTATGCCGAGATGAACGGCCTGACTGTCTCTGAGCTGGTACGCCAGTCGGTCTTGGAACGCATCAACAACGAATATGACCTTCAGAGTTTTGAACGCGCTATGGCGGAATACAAGGCAAATCCTGCTACCTACTCCTTGGATGAAGTCACAAAGGAGTTGGGATTGTAAATGGGTTATCATGTTAGCTTTACCGCATCTGCTCTAAAGCAATTAAAGAAATTGGATAAACACACCGCTTCTCTGATCCTTGGCTGGATAAAGAAGAGCTTAGAAGGCTGCGCGGATCCCAGACAGCATGGCAAGGGGCTTACAGCTAACCGAAGCGGACAGTGGCGATATCGGATCGGTGACTATCGTGTTCTTGCACAGATAGAGGATGATAGAGTCCTGATTCTGGTCGTAAGTATCGGCCATCGAAGTGAAGTTTACAGCAGCTGAGAGCGATGCTGCAAGATAGTCTGAAAAAATCCGCGTGGGTGCTGTCTGCACCCACACAGGAATTGTTAAAAAGATGCATACCGGGTAAAAATGCTTGACATTGGGTTAAACCCATGATATAATGTAGTCATCCTAAAGGAAAGGGGGGTAACCAAATGGGTTCAGAAGCCGAAAGACAGGACACCCGAAAAGCTATGGCTTACGACCTCAACAAGATTTACGCGCAGGTATTTGATGAGGAAACCAGCAAGAAAATTGCAGAAATCCAAGACAAGTATCTGGAAACCGCAAACCAGAAGTAAACGGAGCAGGGCGAGCAATCGCCCCCCGGCTCCGCGAGGGGGGTACGACATGGCAGAAAGCCAAGCTAAGGCCGCATGGGACAAGAACCACACCGCATTTATCGGGCTGAAACTTAATCAAAATACAGATGCCGCGATCCTTGCGAAGCTGGCGACCGTGCCCAGCAAACAGGGCTATATCAAAGACCTGATCAGGGCTGATATTGCAAAAAACAAGTAAAAAACCGCGTGGGTGCTGTCCGCGCCCACACGGGAACCGCAAGCCGGTTTTCACAAATAAGAAAATTACCCGTTGACAATTCGAGTCAAGTTTGCTATTATTCGATATGTGGAAGCTAAAAAAATCTTCCCTTCGATTCGCAGTCAAAGGGAAGATATAAGGCTTCTGCCTGCACCTTGAGAAAGTACCGCTCCCACGGCAAATATCTCATTGCACAAACATCATACCAAACAGGTGTGAATTTGTCAAGAGATAATTTGCCGGATAAGGTCGAATACGCGGATACATCCTACAGCCCTAGCTTCTGCCGCTTGGAGCGCGACAGAGTCGCATGGGGTGGGCGTCCAACCCGTACGGACGAGGACGGCGTAAACCTGACAGAGGTTTTATACGCCCGAAGAATTGACCGGCGTGCGTGATAAGCTACCGTTTACACGGCTGCGCACATCCTGACCGTATCCGTCAGCATTATCTCTTCAGTTTGCTTGACACCATTCCCATGCGCTGAAGCCTGTTCAACGCGTGGGAATGTTGTTTTTTGGTGGAGACAACAGGACTCGAACCTGTGACCTCATGCGTGTGAAGCATGCGCT
>CAZIGE010000083.1:0-7629 GCA_964538475.1 uncultured Oscillospiraceae bacterium
AGCCGTCGGACAGGCCGGCACGCAGGGACTGACGGATCAGCGCCTCTGCCAGGGACGAGCAGCCCATGTGCGTCATATGCATGGCGGTGGAGACTTCGCGGTCGATGGCGCGCGGCTCGATGTCCGCATCGTGCCACAGCTGCTGCGTGTGCTCGGGCGCGCGCTTCAGGAAGCGCTGCGTGCCGAAGGGCTTGCCGTATTCCAGCAGGCCGATCTCGGCCATTTCATGCGCCAGATCGTAGATATCCTTGCCTTCCGTCTCAACGCCCCATTCGTGCGCGATGCGAATCAGCTTTTCGGGATCCTTGACCTGATAGTTGCCGCCCTCGCGGGTCGCATGCAGGGTATGCATGATCTCGCGACCGTGGTCGGAGTGTGTGGCCGCGCCGCCGGCCGTGAAGACCAGATAGTTTCTGGCAACGATACCATGCACATCGCAGCCGCAAATACCGCGGGGTGCTTTGGGCGTGATACGGCACGGGCCCATGGAACAGATACGGCAGCAGGTGCCCGCTTCGCCGAAGCCGCAGTGAGGCGTTTGGTTTTTAACGCGCTGCTGCCAGGTATCGGCACCGACCTTGGCTGCGTTCTCCAGCAAAGAATTGGTGGCTGCTTCCATCTCCTCGACGGTTGTAGTAAATGCCCAATCTTTCAAAGTTGTTTCCTCCTCAAAGATATTCGGGGTCAAGACGCAGGCGCATTTCGACCCATAATGTATCGATAGTATTTTACTCCTTTCTCCATGTAAAGTCAATCGCATATTTCCCAATAATGCGCCCTTTTTTTCTTATCCCCCTCCCGGGGATGCAGCAAAAATGCCCCGATGTTGACATTTTTTCTCTGTTCTGGTATATTAGGTAACGGCACATCCCCTGTTACACCTACAATATATTTGCGAAGGGAGTCCTGTTTATGTCCGTTTTATCCACCGGAAAAGCGCCCCGAAAAGTCCCTCCCGCACCGATCCGTGTCCTGATGCAGGTTTTGTCGTTTTTCCTTTGCGTCGTGCTGTTCTGCGCCGTACTGTGTGCCGCCGTACTGGGCGATCTGCATGTACTGACCTCCTCCGGCGGGATCGACCGTCTGCTCTCCGGCCTCTTTTCCGCGAGCCCCGCTCCCGCCTCCCCCACGCCGCCTCCCGTCTCCGTCGGCGGGGCGTCGTATGCCGTTTCCAGGCTCAGCAGCGGTTCGTCCGATACCGCGTCGCTGCCCGACGGTTTTCCGACCGATATCGACGGTCTGATCGACTATGTCTATGACACCATTCGGGAAGAATCGGAAGAGCCGCTCTCCGTCACCAAAGAGCAAATTGACAGTTTTCTGGAAAAATCCAGCGTTACCGAATTTATCGCCGAAAAAGCGGAAAGTCTGGTAGAGGATCTGCTCAACGGAACGGAACTGACCGATGTCACCACGCAGGAAATTCTGGATCTGGTCGAGGAAAATCGGGCGCTGATCCAATCGGAGCTGGGTATCACCGTCACGCCGCAGATGCAGCAGGAGCTGGAGCAGGCCGTGGATAAGCTGCTTCTGGAAGACGACATCGTCGGTCAAATTCGCGGCAACCTTAATCAGAGCATAGACGACGCAATTTCCGGCAGTTTGGACGGCACATCGCTGACGGTCGCGCAGTTGCGCGACGCGCTGCGCCTGCTGTCCTCCGAAAAGCTGCTGTACGGTATCTGCGGCGTATGTCTGGTGCTGCTCGTGCTGCTGTGTCTGGCCAACTGGTATGATCTGCCGGGCGGGCTCGGCTGGGTCGCTTCCGCACTGCTTTTTGCGGGTGCGCTGCTCAGTGTCGCACTGTACACGCTCATGCAAATGCCGAATTCGCCGGTCATCCCGATCGGTGCAGACGCTGCGCGGGTGCTGGAATCGTTGCGCCCCGTTTTGCGCCTTTTCGCGCCGATCCATTACGGCATCCTGCTGGCAGGCGTTTGTATGCTCATCGTCAGCATCGTCTGGCGCATCCTTCGCAACGCGGTGCGCCGCAGGCACGCCTGCTGACCCGTTTTGCAGGTTACTTTCATAAAAACAGCGGGCTGTTCCGAGATCGCGCGTCTCGTGAAAACAGCCCGCTATTCCTTTTCGAATTTGATGATGTCGCCGATCTCGCAGTCGAGTGCGTAGCACAGCTCATCCAGTGTTTTCGTGCTGATCGCCTCGCCTTTTTTGATGCGGTAAAGCGTATTTGCGGAAAAGCCCTGCTTGAAAATCAGGTAATACTCGGTCACGCCTTTTCGAAACAGTGTTTCATAAAACGGTTTGTAGCTGATCAATTTTTATCACCGACGGTATTTTAGCATACTTAATCTCTTGACTATACTCAATATATAGAGTATAATGTTCAGGAAACAGGATGATTATGCACTGCGTACCGCTACAGACACGCCGAAAAGGGGGACACCGGTTTGAATGCCGCGCTTTTGGACGATTTACTGGCTGCCTGCGAATATTATCGGATCTGCACCGCCTACCGAAAAATCGGGGAGCATTTTCGCTATCGGAAGGCGACCTGTGCCCTGCGCTACGAAAAAATGAAGCGCAAAAAGCTGTCTCCCCTGCCGCTGAACCTCTTTTGCGGTGTCTGGGTCGTGCTTCTTCCGGCTCTGTCCCCGCTGATGCGCGCCGTTTTCGCAAGCGAGTCCTTTTCGGAAGCCTGCCGCCCGCTGCTGGCGCTGTGCGTCGGGATCATTATCGTCAATACGGTCGCGTGTCGTCTGCTTTGCGCGAAATACCGTCGCGACGCGGCACGCTTTTTCCGAAACACGCTTCAGCCGTTGCAGCGCAGCGCAGATGCCGTCCTTGCCGAAGCGGATGCAGAACTTCGTGCTTTTCACGAGGCCAATCGTCAGGTCGCGCAGCTGCTCCCCGCCGCCTGTCGCAGCGAAGCGGCCGCACACTGGATGGCCGAAGCGGTCGCCGACGGACGCGCCGCGACACTGCACGAGGCCGTTGCGCTGTATGGGCAGCATCTTTCCGTCTGGCAGCCACAGCAGCTGACACAGGAGCTGCTGCGCCCCGACACGTGCCGCAGGGCGCGCCGCGCGGGCAGGCCGCTGTGCGGCGTGGATAAGCTGACGCTGTATCGGCACTATTTTCCGAACCCCGAAATAAACGAAATACGGGAATGACCATGCGGCCATTCCCGTATTTGTATGTGATTTTCTGTTCAGAACAGCGGTACGACCGCGCCGGAGTAAGTCTCGTTGATGAAATCCTTCACGGCCTGACTGGTCAGTGCCTTCACCAGTGCCAGGATCTTTTCGGAATTTTCATTGCCTTCCCTGACCACGAGAATGTTGGCGTACTGCACCGCCACGGCAGATGTTTCGTCCTCGGCCGCCAGCGCGTCGGTCTTGACATTCAGCCCAGCTGCCAGCGCGTAGTTGCCGTTGATAACGGCGAGCGCGACACTGTCCCGAATATTCGCGATCTGTGCCGCTTCCATCTCCACGATGTCCAGCTCCAGCGCATTTTCCGTGATATCCAGCACGGTCGCCTCCACGCCGACGCCCTCTTTCAGCTTGATAAGCCCCTGTGCCTCCAGCAGCAGCAGGGCGCGGGCGCGGTTGGAGCCGTCGTTGGGAATGGCGATCTTGTCGTTCTTCTCCAGCGCGGAGATTGCGTTCTTCGTGCCCGCATAAATGCCGAACGGCTCATAGTGGATCGAAGCAACGGAAACCAGATGGGTATTCTTCTCTGCGTTAAAAGTGGTCAGATACGGCTGATGCTGGAAATAGTTTGCATCCACCTCGCCGTCCTCCGTCGCGGTGTTCGGCACGACATAGTCATTGAACTTCCTGATCTCCAGCGTATAGCCTTCCTTTGCCAGCTCTGCAGCGGCGATCTGCAGGATCTCCGCGTGCGGCGTAGGCGAGGCGGCAACAACGATGGTCTTTTCATCGCCCGCTTTGTTGCAGCCCGCAAACAGGCTCAGCGTAAGGAGCAGGGTCAAAACAGCAGCAATGGTCTTTTTCATGATGTACTCTCCTTTTTTTCGTTTTTTGGTCAGTTAGGATCTATTACGCAGCCGCTTATCGCAGGCTGTGGATAGCTTTGTGCCGATGCTCTGGATGATCTGGACCAGGATCACCAGTCCGATCACCGCAGCCCACATCACGAGGAAATCAAAATTGTAGTACCCGTAATCCACGGCCAGCTTTCCCAGTCCGCCGCCGCCGATGATCCCGGCCATCGCGCCGTAGCCCAAAATGGTCGTCATCGTGATCGCGCCGCCCGAGATCAGGCTCGGCAGTGCCTCTGGCAGCAACACCTTACACACGATCTGTCCGGCAGAAGCGCCCATGGACTGCGACGCTTCGATGATGCCGTGATCTACCTCGCGCAGGCTGCTTTCCACCATTCTGGCCACGAGCGGGAATGCCGCGATCACCATCGGCGGAATCGTCGCGATCGTGCCGATCTTCGTACCGACGATCAGCTTGGACAGCGGGAACACGATGATCATCAAAATCAGGAACGGTACGCTTCGCAGCAGATTGATGATCACATTCAGCGTCTTCATCAGCCACGACGGCATCGGGTGAATGCCGCCCTTTTCCCCCGTGACCAGCAAAACGCCGAGCGGAAGACCCAGAACATAGGAAAACAGCACCTGAAGTCCGAGGGAATACAGCGTCTCCCATACGGAGGACAGATATTCGCTTTGCAGGATCTGAATTTGCTGCGCGACCTTTGCCGGGTCGGAAAACAGGTCAAGCATTTCCGTGCACCTCCTCTGCCGTCACACCGGGCTGTGCATTGAGATAGTCCAGCACGGCGCGGCGTTTTTCCGTATCCTCCGGCAAGCTGATCAGCAGCGTGCCGAAGGTTTTTCCGTCCACATTGCGGGTGTCCGCGCCGAGAACGCTGACGGCGATCTGCGTTTGGATCGCCAGTGTTGCGATCACCGGTGCCTCCAGCGCCGTTCCGTTGAACGCCACGCGTCCCACGGGGAAGTCCCAGTCCGACTCCGGCAGTGCGCGGTTCGGGCTGACCAGACGGCGTCCCGCGCGGGAGCGCGGGCTGTGGAACACATCCTCCACCGTGCCGAGCTCCACGACCTGCCCCGCATCCAGAATGGCTACACGGTGGCAGATCTGCTCGATCACGGACATATCGTGCGTGATCAGGATGACAGTGATCCCGCGCTCTTTGTTGATCTGCTGCAACAGTGCAAGAATTGCGCGCGTTGTTTTCGGATCGAGCGCGGAGGTCGCCTCGTCGCACAGCAGCACCTCCGGGGCGGAGGCCAGCGCACGGGCGATGGCGATGCGCTGCTTCTGCCCGCCGGAAAGCTGCACGGGATAGGCATCGGCCTTATCCGGCAGTCCCACGATCTCCAGAAGTTGCATTGCCCGCTTGCGCGCCTCTTTTTTCGCAACGCCCGCCAGTTCCAGTGGGAAGCAGATATTTCCCAGCGCGGTGCGCTGCTCCAGCAAATGAAAGCCCTGGAAGATCATGGATATTTTACGCCGCTGGAGGCGCAGCTGTTTTTCGCTCAGTCCGGTCAGATCCTGCCCGTAGAACAGCACGTTTCCCTCTTCCGGGCGCTCCAGCAGATTGATGCAGCGCACCAGCGTGCTTTTGCCCGCGCCGGACAGGCCGATGATCCCGAAAATCTCGCCCTCCCGCACGGAAAGGCTCACATCGTTGAGTGCAGAGACCTGTGTGTCTCCGCTTCCGAAGGTCTTCGACAGATTTTTGATTTCTATGATCGTATTCAAAGGATCCTCCTCTCGGGACGAAAAAAGGCCGTCCCCATGCATTGTGCACAAGGACGGCCGAAAAGCAACCGTGTTACCACCTTGATTCGCCGTTTCCTCGCGAAAACGGCCTCCGGGCGTACTGACATACGCCTGTGCATTAACGGGCACACCCGTCGCAGACTACCTATCGCCCGCGCAGCTCCGAGACCATGTTCAGCCTGCCTATCCATACCCCTTCACACCGAGCCGGGGCTCTCTGCATGGCATCCGCACGCTTACTCTTCTCTTCACAGCCTTTGAAATTTCTCCCATTATAGCAAAGCGGGGTTCGCTTGTCAACAGAAAATTGTCGCTTTCCGAATATAACGGGAGCGCCGTCCGCTCAGCACAGCTTCGCGCCGGCCGGGATGGCATCGTCAAGCATGACCAGGTTCAGCTTTTCCTCGCCCTTTTCGGTATGCACGGCAGACAGCAGCATGCCGCACGACTCCCGTCCCATCATTTTTCGGGGCGGCAGATTGACGATCGCCACCAGCGTTTTGCCGATCAGTTCCTCCGGCTTATAGAACTTTGCGATACCGGAGAGGATCTGTCGATCCGTGCCGCTCCCGTCGTCAAGCGTAAACTGAAGCAGCTTATCGGATTTTTTCACATTGCAGCAATCCTTTACCTTCACCGCCCGCAGGTCGGACTTGCAGAACGTGTCGAAATCCACCGTTTCTTCGCCGTAAGATTCGATCTCGATGGCGGGGGCGGCGGGCTTGGACAGTTCTTCCAGCGCGGCCAGCTCCTTTTCCATGTCGATGCGCGGAAACAGCGGCGCGCCGACTTGGGTACGCCAGACGGCCTTCTCATCCGCGCAGTAGCAGCGCGCATCCAGCCCGCGGGCATCTTCCGCAACGCCCAGCAGATCCAAAATCTTTTCGGCAGACTCGGGCATGAAGGGCGTGAGCAGGATGGCACTGATGCGGATACACTCGCAGAGATTTTTCATAACGGTCAGCAGGCGCGCTCTTGTGTCCTCGGATTTTGCCAGGATCCACGGAGCCGTCTCGTCGATATATTTATTCGCGCGATCGAGCAGGCGGAAAATGTCGTTCAGCGCCACCGAGAACTGGTACGCGTCCATATGCATTTCGTAATCCGCGACCACTTTTTCCGCAAGCAGCTTCAGCTCGCCGTCCGGGTGCACGCTCTCGCCGCCTTCGGGCAGGACACCGTCGAAATACTTTTGGTTCATGGCCGTCGTGCGGGAGACCAGATTGCCCAGTGTATTGGCAAGGTCCGTATTGATGGTGGAGATCAGCAGCTCGTTCGTAAAATTACCGTCCGAGCCGAACGGGAACGTGCGCATCAGGAAAAAGCGCAGCGCATCCACACCGAACCGCTCCGAAAGGATATACGGGTCGACCACGTTGCCACGGGATTTGGACATTTTTTCGCCGTTGAAATTCAGCCAGCCGTGTCCGTACACCTTTTTCGGCAGCGGCAGGCCGAGGCTCATCAGAAACGCGGGCCAGTAGATCGCGTGGAAGCGAATGATCTCCTTGCCGACGAAATGAACATCCGCAGGCCAGTACTTCGCCAGATCGTCGTATCGATCGTTTTCGAAGCCCAGCGCCGTCATGTAGTTGAACAGCGCATCCAACCAGACATAGACCACATGACCCGGGTCAAAATCCACGGGAACGCCCCAGGTAAAGCTGGTGCGCGAAACGCAAAGATCCTGCAATCCGCCCTCGCAGTCGATGAAATTGTTGACCATTTCGTTGACGCGGCTGCGCGGCTCCAGAAAATCGGTGTTCAACAGCAGCTCGCGCACGCGGGCGGCATACCTGGAGGCGCGGAAGAAATAGGCTTCTTCCTCGGCATCCTTCACTTCGCGGCCGCAGTCGGGGCACTTACCGTCAACCAGCTG